>NZ_JBEXXN010000031.1:0-81996 GCF_040630445.1 Streptomyces sp. NPDC005805 | reverse complement strand
CCACGATCTGGCACAACCGCAACACAGGCCGAACCATCACACGGTCACTCATCGCCTACGACCACTGACCCAGCCTTCGGACTTACTCATCTAGGGGCGCAACTCGGTATCACCCTGCCGAGCCGACTGCCGACACCCGTCACGTACCACCTCGTCTGCGACGACGACGAACGACAGCGCCGCCTCGCTGGACGGAACAAGCCGGCATCGCGATGGGACGCACTGATCGAGACCGTTACAGACCGAGTGACGGACGCCTACGCCTCGTTCCCGATGCACCGCGTCGACACCACGGGGCTCAGCCCGACGAGGTCCTCCGAGTGATCACAGACACCGATAGGCAAGGAGCGCACTCCCATGCAGACACAGAGCCTGTGGGAGCACACCCTCACCTTCTTCCCCCAGTTTCTCGCCACGCTGCGGGAACGTGTCGCCCCTGACGCCACCATCGCGGTCGTCGGTGCGAGCGATGGCAAGTTCGTCCTGCCCCTCGCCGCCGCCGGCTACCACGTCGTCGCCGTCGAACGCGACGCGGTTGCCCTCCACGGGGGCGACGTCCACCTCCCGGGTGACAGCCAGGCACACGCGCTGGGCCTGATCGACCGGCTGAAGCTCGAGGAACTCCACTACCGCGTAGAGGTCGTGGAGGACGACTTCCTCGACGGCCAACCCCTGGACCTGCGGTGCGAGGCGGTCTGGACGAGCTGCTCGTGGCACTACAGTGCCAATCACCATCGCCCGCTCGCCGAGTTCGTCGAGCGCATGCAGCGTCTGGTCGGTCCGGGCGGGTTGTTCGGCGCGGAGTTCATGATGCCCGTCGAAAGACGCCACCACATGACCGAGCACTACACCTCCCCCGAGCGTCTGCTCCCTCACTTCCTCGGCGGCTGGGAAGTCCTGCTCACCCTGCGCACGAACGAGTTCACCGAGCGGCCCCACGTCGGCCAGCCGCACGACCACACCCACCGCATGGGCCTGCTCATTGCGGCCCGGACGTCCACCCTCACCGACCACTTCTGAGAGAAGGCCCCATGAAGCACGAGTACGAGGCGAAGTTCCTGGCCGTTGACGCTCCCGGTCTCCAGGCCAGGCTGACCGCCCTCGGTGCCGTCCAGGCGTTCCCCCGCACGCTCCTCACCCGCAAGATCTTCGAGAACGACTCCCTGGACGGCGGGGCTTGGCTCCGACTGCGCGACGAGGGAACGCGCTCGACGCTCACGCTCAAGCAGGTCACCGACGCCACGACGATCGACGGCACCAAGGAGATCGAGACAGAGGTCGCCGACCTGCACGCCATGGCCGACATCCTGCGCCGGGTCGGCCTCAGCGAGGTCCGCTACCAGGAGAACTACCGCGAGGAGTGGCGGCTGGGCGAGGTCGCCTTCGACTTCGACACCTGGCCCGGCCTGCCCACCTTCCTGGAGATCGAGGGGCCCGACGAGGCGTCGGTCCGTCAGGCCGCCGCGTTGCTGGAACTCGACTACTCCGAGGCCCGGTTCGGCAGCGTGGACGAGATCTACAAGAACGAGTCCGGCCGGGACATCCTCACCGAACCCGCCCTCCTGTTCTCGGACGCCGAGAAGGCTCCCATGTGCAGCAACTGAGTCGGCCCGTGAGCCGGCCGGCGTCGGCTGCTGCAGGGTGCGGGTGACGTCCGCGAGGGTGGCCGTCGTCAGGACCCACCCGCAGGCGATCAGCAGATACGCCAGCCACTGGAGGGCGTCGTCCGGGGAGCGGGCAGGGTGGGGCGGCGGTGGCGCGGACCGTGCGTTCGGGTCCCCGCTCCGGCGCCCCGGCGCCGGAGCGGAGGCGTCCCGGCGCCGGAGCGGGCCCCGGGTGGTCAGGACGCCGTTGTCGCGAGGGCCCGGGCCGGGGCGGGGGACGGCGTCGGGGACGGGTCCGCGGACCAGGTCCAGAGGCGGGAGAGGGCTTCCGGGTTCGGGGCGTGGCCCTCGGTCCAGAGGCGGGCGGCCGCGTTGAGGACGGACTGGCGGTCGGCCTCGCGGGTGCCCGGGCGGGCCGGGAGGAGGGCGAGGGCCGCGCTCGCGCCCAGGCGGACCGCGCGGTGGCGGCGGGCGAAGGCCGTCAGGGTCTGGCGGGGGCCCGCCTCGACCAGGAGGACGTCGTCGGCCGCGAGGAGTTCGTCCAGGGCGGGCAGGAAGTGGACGGTGTCCGTGACCTGCCGGGCCCAGAAGCGGGGGCTGCGGGCGTCCTCCGCGCGCATCAGGCCGCCCGTGTAGCCCGAGTACAGCGGCAGGGACGGCTCGCGGAACGGGATGCCCGCGTACTCCGCCTCCAGCGCGTCGGAGGCGGGCGCCATCGCCGGGGAGTGGAAGGGGCTGGTCGCCGGGACGGTGACCACGGTGAAGCCGTCCGCCCGCAGGGCCGCCTCCACGCCGGTCAGCGGTTCGGCCGAACCGGCCAGCATCACCTGCTGGTTGGCGTTGACGGCGGCCACGGCCACGTCTGCGGTCAGATACGGCCGCACGGCCTCCGCGCTCGCCGCGACCGCGAGCATCCCGCCCGGCGGGATCTTCACGGCCTCGCGGACACGGGCCATGACCATCCGGACCGCGTCCGGCAGGGGCATCACCCCGGCGAGGGCGGCGGCGACGAGTTCGCCGGCGCTGTGGCCGAGCAGGGCGACCGGGCGGACGCCCCAGCTCAGGACCATCCGGCCGAGGGCGTAGTCCACGGCGAACAGCAGCGGCTGGGCGCGGCGGACGTCGTCGATGTCGATCGCGGGAGCCGCGTCGGTCAGCCAGTCGGCGGTGATCGCGGGACCCTCGGGGCCCATGTGGGAGACCACCGCGTCGACGGCCGCGGTGAAGACCGGCTCGCGGCCGTACAGTCCGGCCGCCATCGCGTGGTGCTGGGAGCCCTGGCCCGGGAAGAGGAGGGCGACCGGGCGGGGCCGGGGGGAGGTGACCGCCTTGGCCTTGTGGACGGTGCCCTCGGCGAGGCGGGCGACGGCGACGGCCGCCCCCCGGACCGGCCCGGGGGCCGTGCCGCACGGGACGGCCGTCGGCAGGGAGGGGAACGCCTCGCAGTGCAGGCTGCCGAGGAGCGGGAGGAGTTCGCCGCGCACCCGGGTCTCGTCCGCCGCGTCCCGGCCCGACCACAGCAGGAGCCGGTGGCGGTCGGGGTCGGTGTCCCGCCGGCCGTGGCGCAGGGGCCGCAGCGGGGGCGTGGCGTCCTGGTCGCCGGAGTCGGCGAGGTCGACGACGCCGAGGACCGGGTCGCCGTCCGCGACGGCCTCGGCGGCGCGCTTGACCGCGTACACGGTGATGGTGTCCGGGGCGGGCTCGCCGAACCCGGCGACCAGGGCGAAGTCGGCTGTGCCGTCGAGGAGTTCGCGGTGGGCCAGGCGCAGGGCGCGGCCCGGTGTGGCGGCGGAGCGGACCGGGAAGGACTCGTGCTCGGCGGGGAGCGGCGGGTCCTGGCGGGTCGCGCCGATGTAGACGACGGTGCGGACGGGGAGTTCGCGGGGCGGGCGGCCGAAGGCGCGCAGCACCGCCGAGACCGCGGCGGGTGAGGCGGCGGTGTGCGGGCCCTGCGGTCGGTCCGGGGACGCGGGGCCGGGGCTGACGACCAGCCTGCGGACCACCGCGCTGTGTTCCGTGAGCGGCATGGTTCCCTCCTCGGCGGTACGGAAGAAGACGAGCTGTGGAGCGGTGGGTGTGGGGGGTGGGCAAGGCTGCGGGGATGTGGGGGGGGCGGACGCCCCGGCTGACGGGGGGACGGCAGACGGGGCGCCCGCGTCGGGGACCGGCTCAGGCGGCGGCCGGGGCGTCGCCCGCGTTGATCAGGGCGAGCAGCGCGCCGGGCGTCTCGGCGTCGACCACCGCGTCGTCCGGGATCTCGATGCCGTACTCGCGCTGTATCTGGCCGATGACCTGGAGCAGGGCGAGGGAGTCGTAACCCAGCTCGATGAACGGCGTGTCGATGACGTCGCCGTCCAGGTCGACGCCCTCCTCCTCGCCGGCGCTCTCGCGGAGCATCCGGGTGAGGTCGGCGAGGGTGACGGTGGTGGTGGTCTCGGTGGTGGTGCTCATGATGGGCGTCCTCTCGGTCGGAACGTCGGAAGGGTCGGAAGGGTCAGCAGGGTCGGGACGTGCACTCGGTTCATGGGGGGTGGGCTGCGGGGGGGGGTGACGCGTGGTCAGGACGGGCGGCGCACGACCAGGGCCGCGTTGAAGCCGCCGTGCCCCCGCGCCACGACCAGCGCGTTGCGCAGCCGCGCCTCCCGCGCCTCGGTGACCAGGTCGATCGCGTGGCCCGGGTCGGCCGCGCCGACGTTGACCGTCGGCGGGACGACGCCGTCCCGCAGCGACAGCAGGGCGGTGGCCACGTCCAGGGCCGCGCCCCCGGCGAGCAGCCGGCCGGTCATGGTCTTCGGCGCGGTCACCGGCACCGCGCGGGGGCCGAAGATCGCGGCCAGGGCCTGGGCCTCGGCCCGGTCCGCCTCGGGCACACCGGCCGCGTCCGCGAAGACCACGTCGATGTCGCCCGGGGTGAGGCCCGCGTCCGCGAGGGCGTTGTCGACGGCCCGGCGCAGGGCCGTGGGGCGTCCGCCGCCGGGGGCCGGGTCCAGGGTCGCCGCGTAGCCCGCGATCTCGCCGTAGACCTGGGCGACGCCCCGCTTCCGGGCGGAGTCCGCGTCCTCGGTGACCAGGATCGCGCCCCCCTCGCCGGGCACGTACCCGTTCGCCTCGGCCGAGAACGGCAGATAGGCGCGGGCCGGGTCGTCGACCGTGCTCATCAGGCCGGACGCGAGCTGCGGGACCCAGCCCCAGGGGCAGATCGCCGCGTCCACGCCGCCGGTGATGACGACCGGGAAGCCCTTGCGGATGTGCCGGCGGGCCTGGCCGACGGAGTCGATGCCGCCCGCCTGCTCGGTGAGCAGCACCCCGCTGGGGCCGCGCAGCTTGTGCCGGATGGAGATCTGGCCGGTGTTGACGGCGTAGAACCAGGCGAAGGACTGGTACGCGCTGACGTACTCCTTGCCCTTGCTCCACAGGTTCTGCAGCTCGCGCTGGCCGAACTCGACGGCGCCGCCGGAGGCGGAGGTGACCACCCCGATCCCGTACTCGGGAAGTTCCTCGGTGTCGATCCCGGCGTCCTTCAGGGCCCAGTCTGCCGCGGTGAGGGCGAGACGGGTCATATGGTCGGTCTGGGGCATCAGCCGGCTGGGGATGTGCTCCTCGGCCACGTAGTCGCGCACCTCCCCCGCGAGCCGGGAGGGGTACTGCGTGGCGTCGAAGCGGGTGACCGGGCCGATCGCGGACTCGCCGGCCAGGGTGGCCTTCCAGTACGCCTCGGTGCCCAGGCCGTTGGGCGCGGTGACGCCCAGGCCGGTCACGACGGTCGTCGCGGTGCGCGACCCGGCGGCCGGGCCGGCGGACGCGGCGGGGGCTGCGGTGCTGCTCATGCGGCGGTGCTCCTCTCCGGTCGGGCGAGCACCATGGCGCTCTGGAAGCCGCCGAAGCCGCTGCCGACGCTCAGCACCACGTCGGTCTGCTTCTCGCGGGCGGTCAACGGGATGTAGTCCAGGTCGAGTTCGGGGTCCGGCTCGTGGAGGTTGGCGGTCGGCGGCAGGACGCCGTGCTCCATGGCGAGGGCGCAGGCCGCGATCTCCAGGGAGCCGATCGCGCCGAGCGAGTGCCCGATCATCGACTTGATGGAGCTGACCGGCGTCCGGTACGCGTGGTCGCCGAGGCTCCGCTTGAACGCGCCGGTCTCGTGGCGGTCGTTCATCTTGGTGCCGGAGCCGTGGGCGTTGATGTAGCCGACGGTGTCCGGGGCGAGGCGGGCCTCGTCCAGGGCGGCGTCGATCGCCTCGGCCATCTCCCGGCCGTCCGGCTTGAGGCCGGTCATGTGGAAGGCGTTGCAGCGGGAGGCGAAACCGGCGATCTCGGCGTAGATGTGCGCGCCGCGCCGGCGGGCGCTCTCCAGCTCCTCCAGGACCAGGATCGCCGCGCCCTCCCCGAGGACCAGTCCGCTGCGGGTCCGGTCGAAGGGGCGGCAGGCGCTCTCCGGGGTGTCGTTGCGCGGGGTGGTGGCGTGGATGGCGTCGAAGCAGGCCGAGGTGATCGGCGAGATCGGGGCCTCGGTGGCGCCGGCGATCATCACGTCGGCGGTGCCCTCGCGGATCAGGTCCACGGCGTGGCCGAGGGAGTCCAGGCCGGAGGTGCAGCCGGTGGAGACGACCGCGGCCGGTCCCTCGGCGCCCGCCGCCTGCCCGACCTCGGCGGCCATGGAGCTGGGCACGAAGTGCCGGTACAGCTCGGGGACCGCGTAGGCGTGGTCGACGTTCCAGAGGCGGCCGCCGTCGCTGACGACCGCGTACTCGCGCTCCAGGCTGGTGGTGCAGCCGACCGCGCTGCCCAGCGAGGTGCCGACGCGGCCCGGGTCGAGGGCGGAGACGTCGAGGCCGCTGTCGGCGAGGGCCTCGCGGGTGGAGACCACGGCGAACTGGGCGGCCCGGTCGAGCCGGCGGATCTCCTGCTGGCTCAGTCCCGCGGCGGCCGGGTCGAAGTCGCACTCGGCGGCGACCCGGGAACGGAACGGCGAGGGGTCGTAGAAGCTGATCGTGCGGGTGGCGGTCCGGCCCGCGGTGAGCAGGTCCCAGTACTCCTTGACCCCGACCCCGCCGGGGGCCACGACTCCCAGTCCGGTGATGGCGACTCTGCGCATGACCTACCTGACCTTCGACGGGGCCGGGTGCCGCGAGGTGCACCAGCCGGATGGAACTGTGGGGGTCACTGTCGATCCCTTCGTCCGTGTCACTCCTGAATCGGTACGGCGGCCGGGGCGGTTCAGGGTCGCGTCCTCCGCGCCCCGGCCGGCCGGACCGGTCGGCCGCCCGCTCGTGACGGGCCGCCGTTTCCGGTTCCGCCATGGAACGTGTGCGCCCTCGATCTGCGCTCGCGCGGCCGTGGACCTGCCCCGACGCCGTCTCACGTGGGCAGGTTGCCGTGCTTGCGGGCGGGCACCTCGGCCCGCTTGGTGCGCAGGACGGCGAGGGACTCGCACAGCACGCGGCGGGTGTCGGCGGGGTCGATGACGTCGTCCACGAGGCCGCGTTCGGCCGCGTAGTACGGGTGCATCAGCTCGGTCCGGTACTCCTTGATCCGCTGCTCGCGCAGGGCCTCGGGGTCGTCGGCGGCGGCGATCTCGCGGCGGAAGATGACGTTCGCCGCGCCCTCCGCGCCCATCACGGCGATCTCGTTGGTGGGCCAGGCGAAGGAGAGGTCGGCGCCGATGGAACGGGAGTCCATGACGATGTACGCGCCGCCGTACGCCTTCCTGAGGACCAGGGAGATGCGGGGGACGGTGGCGTTGCAGTACGCGTAGAGCAGCTTGGCGCCGTGCCGGATGATGCCGTCGTGCTCCTGGTCGACGCCGGGCAGGAAGCCGGGCACGTCGACCAGGGTGATCAGCGGGATGTTGAAGGCGTCGCAGGTGGAGACGTGGCGGGCGGCCTTCTCGGACGCCTGGATGTCGAGCACCCCGGCGAGGGCGGCCGGCTGGTTGGCGACGATGCCGACGGTGTGGCCGTCGAGCCGGGCGAAGGCGCAGACCACGTTGGGCGCCCAGCCCTCGTGGATCTCGAACAGCTCGCCGTCGTCGACGATCTCCTCGATCACGGCGCGGATGTCGTAGGAGCGGCCCGGTTCGGCGGGGACCAGCTCCAGCAGGGCGTCGGTGCGGCGGTCCGGCGGGTCGGCGGTGGGGGCGGCCGGGGGCAGCTCCCGGTTGTTGGACGGCAGCAGGGAGATCAGGTACCGGACGTCCTCCAGGCAGGTCTCCTCGTCGTCGTAGGCGAAGTGGCAGACGCCGGAGGTGGTGGCGTGGACGTCGGCGCCGCCGAGGCCGTTGTGGGTGATGCGCTCGCCGGTGACGGCCTGGACGACGTCGGGGCCGGTGATGAACATCTGCGCGGTGTCGCGGACCATGAAGACGTAGTCGGTGAGGGCGGGCGAGTAGGCCGCTCCGCCCGCGCAGGGGCCGAGCATCACGCTGATCTGCGGGATGACGCCGGAGGCGGCGACGTTGCGGCGGAAGATGCCGCCGTAGCCGGCGAGGGCGGTGACGCCCTCCTGGATGCGGGCGCCCGCGCCGTCGTTGAGGCTGACGAGGGGGGCGCCGGCGGACTCGGCGAGGTCCATCACCTTGTGCACCTTGGCGGCGTGGGCCTCGCCGAGGGCGCCCGCGAAGACCCGGAAGTCGTGCGCGTAGGCGAAGACGGTCCGGCCGTGGACCAGGCCCCAGCCGATGACGACGCCGTCGCCGTGCGGCTTGCGGTCCTCCAGGCCGAAGCCGGTGGCGCGGTGCCGGCGCAGGGGCTCGATCTCGGTGAACGTGCCCTCGTCGAAGAGGAGGTGCAGGCGCTCGTGGGCGGTCAGCTTGTTCTTCTCGTGCTGCCGCCGGGTGGCGGCGGGGTCGGGACCCCGGCCCACCTCCTCCTTGAGTCGGCGCAACTCCTCGGTGGCGCGCCGCAGATCGGGCGGGACGGGGGCGACGGGCGGGGCGGGAACCGGCGGGGCCGGGGCGACCGGCGGGGCGGGCAGGGGCTGGGTGGTGACCGTGCGGTCGTCGAGGATCGTCATCGGCCGAACGTAGGAACGCGGGCTAGAGACCCACTGGACCGGGCCCGGCGAGTGAGGCGCGGGTCCGGCGCCGCCCGCCCCGCCTGGGGCCGGCGCCCGCCCCGTGAACGGCTGGCACCCGAGCGCTCGCGCTGGGGGCGCTTCCGCCCCGGCCCCGGCCCGGCGTCCGCCCGGGGGAGGGCCTTGGTCGGGTGCTCGCGCATGGGAGCGGGCCTTGTGGGGCCGGCTTCGGCGCCCGCCCCGTCCCGGGACCGGCGTCCGCCCGGGGGCCGTGACCGGGTGCTCGCGCATGGGAGCGGGCCTTGTGGGGCCGGGCCCGGCGTTCGCCCCGTTCCGGGTCGGCGAGTGAGCCGAAGGGCGCGCGGGTGTCGAAAGGGAGGCCGCGCGCAGGACCCGAGGAACGAGGGTCCGAGCACGACCGACCGTCGGCACCCGCTGAAAGCGCCCGGAGGCGAACCGAGCCCCAAAAAATTCAGCCCGCGCGGACGCCGCGTTCCGCGGCCAGGTCCAGTTCCGGGTCCGCGTTGAGGACGGCCTGGTGGAGGCGCTGGAGGCGGGGGGAGGGCTCCAGGCCCAGTTCCTCGATGAGGGTGGTGCGCAGGCGCTGGTACGCCTCCAGGGCGCGCCAGGCGCTGCCCGAGCGGTGCAGCGCGGTCATCAGCTGGGCGCAGAAGTTCTCGTGCATGGGGTGCTTGGCGACCAGGACCCGCAGTTCGGGCACGATCTCCGCGTGCCGGCCGAGTTGCAGGTCCGCGCCGATGCGCCGCTCCAGCGCGGCCATCCGGTCCTCCTCCAGCCGCAGGACCTCCAGCTCCAGCACCCCGCCGACGCGTACGTCCACCAGGGCGGGCCCGCGCCACATGTTCAGGGCGCGGCCGAGGAGTTCGGAGGCCGCGCGGTGGTCGCCGGCCTCGTGGGCGGCGCGTCCGGCGGCGGCGAGGCGGTCGAACTCCTGCACGTCGACCTGGCCCGGCCGGACCTGGAGGAGGTAGCCGCCGTGCTGGGTGACCAACACGTCCTTGGCCTGCTGGAGCGGGTCCCCGTCGAGGGCCGCCGCGATCTTGCGCCGGAGCTGGAGGATGTACGTCTGGAGGGTGGTCGCCGCGCTGCGCGGGATGTCCTCGCCCCAGATCTCCTCCATCAGCGCGGGCACCGTCACGACCCGGTCGGCCTGCAGGGCGAGCAGAGCGAGGATCTGGCGCGGCTTCGCCGCCGTGGGCACGACGGAGACGCCGTGCTTCCGGGCGGTGAGCGGGCCTAGCACTTGGATGTCCATGGTGTTCGCTCTCCCTTTCCCACGTTCCCCGTCTCAGGCCCGCCGGGCGGCCGGCCTGCGCGTGGTCCGAGCCTGGCACCGGGAGGCTCCGCGCCCCAGTGAACGGGTCATGAAGGCGGACGTGAAAATGTCATGGTGCGTTGATGATGCCGGCACTGTGCGTCATCACGCGGGCCACGCAGAATCCTCACCACAGGACGTCGGACGCCACCTCGTGCGACCGCCTCAGGAGGGGAACACCATGATCGTCTCGACCGTGATGAGAACCGGCACGACCCCCAACGTCTCCGCGCAGGACCACCGCTTCGCCCTGCTGACCGCCCGTGCGGGGCTCGAACCCGACCTGGCCCAGCGCTACCTGAACGATCCCGTGTCCGTACTGGCCGAGTTCGGCCTGCCCGCCGCCGAGCCGGTGTACCTGTTCGGGGAGCAGGCGCCCGCCGGGGAGAAGGGCGGCGCGTACGGGATGGTCCGGGAGGACCTGGACTCCGTGGAAGCCTCGGTGACCCGCGGCTGCTACTCGAACTTCACCCACTCCCCGGCGGTCGTCCGCGAGGACCTGGACGCCGTCGACGCCTCGGTCACCCGCGGCTGCTACTCCAACTTCACGCACTCCCCGGGGATCGTCCGCGAGGACCTGGACTCCGTGGAAGCCTCGGTGACCCGGGGCTGCTACTCCAACTTCACCCACTCCCCCGCCGCTTCGGCCGCAACGGCCGACGTGCGGTGACGGTCGCGGAGCCGGCTCCGACCGGTCTTCCCGTGGGGTTCAAGCGGCATCTGAGGGTGGAGACGGTGGCCGGTGAGGCCGTCTACCTCCTCTCCGAGCGCGGTACGACCGTGCTCCAGGGCGAGCACGTCCAGGCCCTGGCCCCGCTGCTGGACGGCACCCGCACCCTGGACGCCCTGCTGGCGGAGGCCCCGCCGGCGCTGCCCGCCGCGGAGGCGGGCCGGGTGATCGCCGAGCTGGCGCGGGCCGATCTGATCGGGTACTGCGACCCGGAGGCGGACGCGGCGGCCGAGGCGTACTGGGAGCTGGCCGGTGTGGGCGGCCCCGGGGTGCAGTCCGCGCTGCGGGCCGGGCCGGTGGACGTGGTCCCGCTCGGCCGGACGGACGGCGAGGCGGCCCGGGCGGAGTGCCGGGCCGCCGGCCTCACCCTGGCGGGGCCGGACGCGCCCGCCGCCTTCTCGCTGGTGCTCTGCGACGACTACCTCGACCCGGAGCTGGGCGGGGTGGACGCGGCGCACCGGGCGGCCCGGCGGCCGTGGCTGCTGGCCCGGCCCGGGGGCTCGGCGGTGTGGGTGGGGCCGGTGTTCGGGCCGGACGGGGCCTGCTGGTCGTGTCTGGCGCACCGGCTGCGCGGGCACCGCTCCTCGCAGTCGCCGGTGCGCCACGCCCTGGGGCTGGCGGGGCCGGTGCCGCTGCCGGAGGCGTCGCTGGCGGCCGGGCGGATGCTGGGGCTGCACACGACGGTGCTGGAGGCCCTCAAGTGGCTGGCCGGGATGCGGTATCCGGGCCAGGACGCGGTGTGCGCCCTGGACACCCGGACGCTCTCCACCCGGCACCATCCGGTGGCCCGCCGGCCGCAGTGCCCCGCCTGCGGGGACCCGGGGCTGGTCGGCTCGCTGGTGCGGGCGCCGTACACGCCGGTGTCCCGGCCGAAGGCCGAGGGGGCGGGGAGCAACCACCGGGCGATGACCCCGGGCGCGGTGCTGGCCCGCTACCGGCATCTGATCGACCCGGTGACCGGCATCGTGGCGGAGGTGCGCCGGGCCGAGGGGACACCGGACGGGCTCAACCGCTATGTCTCCGGCCGCAATCTGGCGCTGCGGAGCAGTTCGCTGAACGGACTGCGCAACCACAGCGGTGGCAAGGGGGTCACCGCGGAGGAGGCGGAGGCCGGGGCGCTCTGTGAGGCGGTGGAACGTTACTGCGGAACGCGTCAGGGGGACGAGCCGGTCGTCCGGGAGTCCCTCAACGGGCTCGGCGCGGCGGCCCTGCACCCCAACGACTGCCAGCTCTTCGCGGAGCGGCAGTTCGAGGAGCGCCGGGCGTGGAACGCCGCCCACCAGCCGATGCAGTGGGTGCCCCCGCGCTTCGACGCGGACGCGCCCACCGAGTGGACCCCGGTCTGGTCGCTGACGGCGGGCGAGCACCGCCTGCTGCCCACCTCCCTGCTGTACTTCGGGCCCGGCCCGGACGGGGTGGAGCGGGCGCCGTGGGCGGACTCCAACGGGAACGCGGCGGGCAGCAGCACCGAGGACGCGGTCGTCCAGGGCTTCCTGGAGGTCGTGGAGCGGGACGCGGTGGCCCTGTGGTGGTACAACCGGCTGCGCCGGCCCGCCGTGGACCTGGACGCCTTCGACGAGCCCTGGCTCGCCCGCGCCCGCGCCGCGTACGCGAAGGCCGGGCGCCGGGTCTGGGTCCTGGACCTCACCTCGGACTTCGGCGTCCCGGTCATGGCGGCGGTCTCCCGCCGGGCCCAAGGGGCCGGGCAGGGCATCTCGTTCGGCTTCGGGGCGCACTTCGACCCGCGGCTCGCCCTGCGCCGGGCGCTCACCGAGATGTGCCAGCTCCTGCCCCCGGAGGGGTACTTCGACCGTCCGACGGCGCAGACCGCGCTCGGCTGCCCCGATCTGAACGCCTGGTGGTCCTCCGCGACCACGGAGGAACTGGCCTATCTGACACCGGATTCCGGCCAAACGGCATATACGCCGGGCATGTACAGCTACGTGCCGCGGGAGGATCTGCGGGCCGATGTCGAGGCCGCGGAGTCCCTGGTGCGTGCACGCGGCATGGAGTTGCTGGTGCTCCGGCAGACCCGCCCCGACGTGGGACTACCCGTGGTGAAGGTGATCGTCCCGGGGATGCGGCACTTCTGGGCGCGCTACGCCCCGGGCCGACTCTTCGACGTCCCGGTGGAGTTGGGCTGGCAGGACCGGGCGACGGAGTACGGCGCAATCAACCCCGTTCCACTGTTCGTCTGATGCACGCCTATTGATCGGCTTGAGTAGCCTTTACCAATTGCTGGTCATTAGCATGCGGTTCTGCCACAGTCCCTGCCGAGGAGGCTGCGATGCCGAACCGTTTCCGTCACGTCCCCGCCGAGGGCCCGGAGAGACCACCGGGCGCGGGTCGTGACGAGGACGCCGGTCAGGACGGTTCGACACCGGAATCCGGCCATCCGCTCACCGGGATGGCCGGCCGGCTGCGACCGTCCCCGGAGCTGCCCGCGCCCCGGATCGCCCGCGCCATCACCGTCGTCGCCCTGTGCTGCTACGCGAGCGTCACGATCCTCAACGTGCTGCGTGCCGGGGACTCGAACACGGTGCGGCTGGTGGTGTGCCTGGCGCTCGTCGTGCTGGTGTTCGGCGTACAGTTCGTGGTCTCCGCGCCCTGGGCGCGGACCTGGAGCATGCGGCGCAAGCTGTCGGTGCTCGGCTTCCAGACCGTGCTCACCTATCTGCCGATCACCTGGTTCGGCCTCTCCTGGGGCAGCATGGAGGGCCCGCTCGCCGCGACCGTGCTGCTGAGCCTGCCGGCCCGGTTCGCCTGGCCGCTGTACGCGGTGGTGGTCAGCAGCATCCCGGTGTACGCGGCGAGCATCGGGGTGCCGCTGGTGGAGGTCGGGTACTTCCTGATCGCGGGGATGCTCGCCGGTCTGGTCATCTACGGGCTCAGCCGGCTCACCGACCTGGTCCACGAGGTGCACGCCACCCGCGAGGAGCTGGCCCGGATGGCCGTCAACCAGGAGCGGCTGCGCTTCGCCCGGGACCTGCACGACCTGCTCGGCTACAGCCTCTCCGCGGTCACCCTCAAGGGCGAGCTGATCCACCGGCTGATCGCCGCCCGCCCCGAGCAGGCCCGCGAGGAGACCACCGAGCTGCTGAAGGTCGCGCGCCAGGCGCTGGCCGACGTCCGCCTCGTCTCCAGCGGCTACCGGGACATGTCCCTGCGGGACGAGGCCGCCTCCGCCGCCTCGATCCTGGCCGCCGCCGACATACGGGCCGTGGTCGACATCGACTGCGGGCGGCTGCACCCGGTCGCGGACACGGTCCTGGCGACGGCGCTGCGGGAGGGGGTCACCAACATCCTGCGGCACAGCAAGGTGCAGAGCTGCACCATCAAGGCCGTGCGCAAGGAGGGGACGGTGCTGCTGACCCTGGTCAACGACGGGGCGCACACCTCGGGCAAGGGGTCCGGGGGGCCGTCCGGCAGCGGTCTGGGCAATCTGCGCGACCGCTTCTCGGCGATCGGCGGGCAGCTCACCGCGGGGCTGCAGGACGACGGGCGCTTCCATCTGGAGGCCCTGGCGCCGGCCGTGCCCCAGGCTCCCGACGGGCCGGCGGAGGGAGGCGGTGTGCGGCACACCGGCAGTGCCGCCGTACCCGCATGACCCGTGGTCGCCGCCGCGACGACCACGACGGCCGCGACCGCAACCGTGACCGCGGCCACCGCCGTCCTCACGTCCACGACCGGCTCCACGACCACGACGGCGTCCACGGCCATCTCCACGACCGGCTCCATGACCACCACGACCACCTCCACCACCACGACGACATCGACCGACGGGGGAACCGATGCTGTCCTTGAAGATCCTGCTCGCCGAGGACATGCACATGATCCGCGGAGCACTGGTCGCCCTGCTCGAACTCGAACCGGACCTGGAGGTCGTCGCCTCCGTCGACCGGGGCGACACCATAGTGAAGGCCGCCCTGGAGACCCGTCCGGACGTCGCGATCATCGACATCGACCTGCCGGGGACGGACGGACTGACGGCGGCGGCCGAACTCCATGAGCAACTGCCGGGCTGCCGCACGCTGATCCTGACCAACCTCGGCAGACCCGGCACCCTGCGCCGGGCGCTCAGCGCGCACGTCGCCGGGTTCCTGCTGAAGGACTCCCCGCCGGACCAACTGGCCCAGGCGGTAAGGGCGGTGGCGGCGGGCCGGCGGGTGGTGGACCCGCAACTCGCCCTCACCGCCTGGGACTCGGTGGACAACCCCCTCTCGCCCCGCGAGCTGGAGGTCCTACGGCTCGCCGCCCAGGGCGCGGACACCGCCGAGATCGCCGGCTGTCTCTACCTGTCCAAGGGGACGGTCCGCAACTACCTCACGGCGATCGTCAGCAAACTCGGCGCCCGCAACCGCATCGACGCGGTGCGGATCGCCGAGGAGGCGGGCTGGATTCCCTGACGGCGCACGGGCCGGTTCCCCGGGCGGGCCGGGGTCGTGCCCGGGCAGGGCGCCGAAGAGCGCGTCGAGCAGCCCCTCGTCCAGCGCCGTGCCCACCGACAGGTCGGCCGCCTCGCCGAAGCCCTCGTCGTGGACGGCCGCGCTCACCACGTACCCCCGCCCCGCCGGAAAGGTCGCGAACGCCCACTCCGGGCCGCCCGCCGGGGAGCCGTCCGGGCGGACCAGCCGGGCGTCCGGGGTGCGCAGGTCGAAGCCGAACTCGGTGAAACGGAACCGCAGTCCCTGCCCGAGGGCCTTGCTGTACGCCTCCTTGAGCGTCCACAGCCGGACCATGGTGTCGTTGCGCGCCGCCGCCCCGCCCGCGTCGAGCTGCGCCGTCTCGTACGGGGTGCACGCCTGGAGCTCCGAGCCGGTGCCCGCGAGGCGGCGGTCGGCCCGCTCGACGTCGACCCCGATCCGGCCGCGCCGGGTGATGCCGACGACGAGCATGTCCTCGGTGTGGCTGAGGCTGACGTCGATCTGGTCGCAGCCGCGCACATACGGCCGCCCGCCCGGCTGGTAGGCCAGGTCCACCAGTTGGGGCGCGGTCTGGAGGGCGGCCGCGGCGGCGCAGCGCAGCAGCAGCCGGGAGGCGACGAACCGCTCCCGCATACGCGGCTGCACCAGGCTCTCGTAGCGCCGCCAGTCGCGGCCGAGGATCCGGCGGGCGCCGTCCATGGCCTCGGGTCCGGGCCGCCAGTCGGCGGCGTCGCCGTGCACCACGACACTGCCGGTGTCCGCCAGCACCTCCCGCAGCGGCTCCCAGGGACCGTCCGCCCCGTGGACGGTCAGCGGGTGCGGGATGCGCGCGGCCACTCAGGCACCCGCCAGTTCGGCCGCGAGGGGACCGGCGTCCAGGGCGGAGATCACCCCTGCCAGGTCGACCGCGTCGCTCTCCGGGCCCTGGCAGACGGGGATGCAGGCGGGGCCGCCCATGCGCCGCAGATAGGGGCTGAGGACGACCCGGGGGCCGATCTCGACGACATGGGTGGGCGCCTGCTGGGCCAGCATGCTGCGGGCCGCGTCGGCGAACCGGACGGGGGCGGTGAGCTGTTCGGCCCAGTACGGGGCGTACAGGGGCTCGGTGGCCATCCGGCCGTACACGGTCGAGTAGAACGGCAGCCGGGCGATCCCGCCGGGCAGCCGCCGGGCGGCCGCGGTGAACTTGGCGACCATGGGCTCCATCAGCGGCGAGTGGAAGGCGTGCGAGACGGCGAGCCGCCGGCAGCGGACGCCTCGGGAGGCGAGGCGGGCCTCGATGCGCTCCAGGGCGGCGATCTCCCCGGACAGGACCGTGGACTTGACCGCGTTCATGGCCCCGATGCCCGCGCGGGGCTCGTGCGCGACGAGTTCGGCGGCCTCGTAGGGGGTGATGCAGGCGGCGGTCATCCCGCCGCCCGGGGGCAGCTGCTGCATGAACGCGCCGCGCAGGGCGACCAGTTGGGCCGCGTCCGCGAGGCCGATGGCCCCGGCGACGGTGGCCGCGGCGAACTCCCCGATGCCGTGGCCGAGGACGGCGGCGGGCACCACCCCGGCGTCCTGGAGGGTGCGGGCGAGGGCGTACTCGACGGCGAACAGGGCCGGCTGGGCGCAGGAGGCGAGCCGGATGCGCGGGTCCTTGTCGAGGATCAGGTCGACCACGGACAGGCCGGTGTAGGGCAGCAGGGCCTCGGCGGCGGCGTCGAGGTGGTGGCGGTAGCCGGTGGAGTTCAGATAGAGGCCGGAGGTCATCCCGGGGTGCTGGCAGCCCTGGCCGGTGAAGACGAAGACGGACCGGATGCGGTGCCCGCCGCCGGGCCGGGTGTCGCGGGAGGCCATGTACTGGGCGAGTTCGCGCACGGTGGGGTGGGCCCAGATGTCACCGGGCTCGACCAGCGGGCCGAACTCCGCCTCGATGTCGCCGTAGAGGCTGAGGGCGAGGACCGAGTCCAGCCCGTACTCGCTCAGCGGGACCGTCTCCTCGACGGGCCGGCCCAGGTAGTGGGCGAGCCGCTCCAGCAGCCACTCGCGGTGGGCCGCTCGGTGGTGATCGGGCTCCGAGACGGGCATGGGATGCTCCTTCAGAACATTGGTGAATGGTTTCTGCACCACGCGGGGGCGGCGGGACGGCGCACGGCTCGCTGCTCGCGGCTCGCGCGGCACGGGCCGGGACGGGACGGGACGGGCTCAGGCCAGCGGGGACCCGTACAGGTCGTAGCTGCGCCGGCCGCGCAGCCGGGCCAGCGCCTCGTCGAGCACCCGCCGCTCCGCCGCCAGCGGCCGGTCCGGCAGCGGCAGGCCGAGCCGCCGGCAGAGCCGGTACAGCGCGGCCGAGGGCCACGCCGGGTCCGCCAGGAACGGGTCGCCGTCCTGGGCGGACCGCTGCTCCCGCCACACCCCCAGACAGGCCGCGGCCGCGAGCACCAGCGTGTACCGGTCCGCGAGGCCCAGGCTGTGCGGACTCGACAGCGCCTTGCGGTCGTTCTGCGGTACGTCCGCGAACGCCTGCCGCAGATCGTCCAGTTCGGCGGTGAAGGTCCGGGCGAGGAAGCGCAGCACCCCGCCGTCGCCGTCCGGGGGCGTCTCCTCGAACAGGTCGCTGCTGGCCACCAGGGTCGCGGCCAGCCGGTCCCCGTCGCCGAGCAGCGCGGGCGCGGACAGGTCCAGCGGCGGCAGGTCCTCGTACAGCCGGAACAGGCCCGGCGGCGCCTCGGGGTCCATGAACCAGGTGTGCCGGGCGAAGAACGGCAGCTGCGGCAGGATGCTGACCTGGCGGCCGGCGCTGCCCGCGTGCCCGAGGGAGGTCACCGGCAGGTCCCGCAGCTGCTTCTGGAACATCCCGTAGGCGCCCTCCTTCGCGAAGGTCAGCTCCCCCAGCACCGCGGACATCTCGTCCATGGTCTCGGCGACCAGCTTCGGCGCGAGGTACGCGGCGGCGGCCGCGTAGGCGCTGAGCTGTTTGGGCAGCAGATGCAGCGCCCGGGTGCCCACCAGGGCCAGGCAGTCGATGAGCAGCAGGTCCAGAAAGGCGCCGGTGAGGACGTCCCGGACGTGCTGGACGTCGAGGGAGGAGCGGCCGTCCGCGCGGCGCCGGTCGGCGAAGGCGGCGACCGTGCGCAGCGCGGTGTCGGCCCCGGCCAGCACGATGGACGGGATCACCCCGCGGATCACCAGCGAGGAGCGCAGGGAGAGTTCGTAGCCGTCGCCGATCTTCCCGAGGACCGCGCCGGCCGGGACCGGGCAGTCGGTGATCCGCAGCCCGCCGAACTCGGCGCTGCGCATCCCGGTGGTGGCCCGGCGGCCGAGGTCCTCGACGCTGCCCGGGGGCAGTTCCGCCCGGTCGAGCAGGAGGACGGTGTGGCTGCGTCCGCCGCCCTCCGCGCCGGTCCGGGCGAAGACGACCAGGCCGCGGGCGCGGGAGGCGTTGGCGATCCCGGTCTTGCTGCCGTTGACCACGAGGGAGCCGTCGGGGCGGACGGTGGCGGTGAACTCGTCGCGGACGAAGTCGTTCCCGTGCGCGACGCCGTGCCGGGCGACGGCGATGCGGTGGCCGTCCAGCAGCAGCCGGGCGGCCTTGGCGCGCTGCTCGTCGTTGCCCGCGGTCCACACCGGGGTGGCGGCGAAGAAGCAGTTCAGGCCGTAGGCGAAGCCGAGGGAGGCGTCCCGGCGGAAGACCGGCCGCAGCAGCCGGCCGAGGACGTCCATCCGGCGCAGCCGGCCGCCGAGGGAGGCTGGGACGAACTCGGCGTTCAGCCCGTGGGCGTCCAGGACCTGTTCGGCCTCGGCGAGGACCTCGCCCGCCGCGTCGGCGGCGAGCAGGGCCGCGCCGCCGAGCGGGTTGGCGTCGTCGTCCAGGGGGCCGAAGGAACGCTCCAGGGCGTCGATCCGGTCCTGGGCGGCGCCGTCGCGGACGGCGCCGTCGCCTCCGCCGCTTCCGCCGTGTGCGTCGTGTCCGTCGTTTCCGCCGTGTGCGTCGTGTGTGTCGTGTCCGCCGCTTCCGTCGTGTGCGTCGCTTCCGTCGTGTCCGTCGTGTCCGCCGTGTGCCGTGCCGTCCCGCTCGTCGCGGGCCGGGTCGCTGACCGTGCTCATGCCGGGGCTCCCGCCGTGAGCAGCCGCTCCACGCCCGGGTCGAGCCGGGCGTGCAGGGGGGTGATCTCGCCGCGCAGGAACAGCAGGCGCATCGCGGCGCGTTCGACCTTGCCGCTCGCGGTCCGGCGGACGGTGCCCGAGCGGACCAGCAGGATGCCTCCGGTGCGGATCTCGTACTCCTCGCCGATCCGGGTCTCGACCTCGCCCGCGAGGGCGTCCAGGTCGATGTCGTAGTGGCCCCGGTCGCGCAGCTCCTGCACGATCACGACCCGTTCGCGGCCCTCGTCCGCGTCCGGGACGGCGAACACGGTCGCCGCGCCGAACAGCGGGCTGAGCTGCTGGACCGTGCGCTCCAGGTCCTGCGGGTAGAGGTTGCGGCCGGCCACCACGATCATGTCCTTGATCCGGCCGGTGACATGGAGCAGTCCGCCCTCGACGGCGCCCAGGTCGCCGGTGCGCAGATGTCCGCCCAGGCCGCCGGTGCGGGCGTCGAAGGTCTCGGCCGTCTCGGCGGGCCGGCGCCAGTAGCCGGGGGCGACGCTCTCGCCGCGCACCCAGATCTCCCCTATCCGGCCCTCGGGCAGTTGGGCGCCGGACTCCGGGTCCACGATCCGGATCTCGGCGGCGGGGGCGGCGGGGCCGCAGGGCACCACGGTGCGCTGCGGGGCCGTGCCGTCCGCGTCCGTGAGGCGGTGCTCCTCCAGGGCCGCGGCGTCGGCGGTACGCGGCGGGGCGGGCGCGCCGGCCACGGCGCCGGAGACCAGGAGGGTGGCCTCGGCGAGCCCGTAGCAGGGGGTGAGCGCCTCGGGGCGCAGCCCGGCGGGGGCGAAGCGCTCGGCGAAGGCGCGCAGGGTCTCGGCGCGCACGGGTTCGCCGCCGTTGACGGCGGCCCGCCAGCCGGACAGGTCGAGCCCGGCGATCTGGAGGTCGTTGATCCGGCGGACGCACAGGTCGTAGGCGAAGTCCGGGCCGCCGCTGACGGTGAGCCGGTAGCGGGAGACGGTCTCCAGCCAGTGCGCCGGCTTCTTCACGAAGGTCGCCGGGGAGAGCAGCACGGCGGTGGTGCCGAGCCACAGGGGGTGCAGCAACTGGCCGACCAGGCCCATGTCGTGGTGGAACGGCAGCCAGCCGCCGATCCGGGACTCCGGGCCGGTGCCCAGGGCCCGGCGGATGGCCTCCTGGTTGGCGAGCAGGTTCCGGTGGGTGATCATCACCCCGCGCGGCTCGCGGGTGGAGCCGGAGGTGTACTGGAGGTAGGCGACGTCCTCCGGGGCGGCCCGGTGCGGCTCGGCGTCACCGGTGCCGGTGGGGGCGTCCTCGCCGTCCGGCGCCTCGTACGGGAGGTCGGCCGGGGCGCAGACCACGTCGCCGAAGCCGGTGCGGGCGAGGAGCTGGGACACCTCGGCCGCGTCGCGCGCCTCGGTGAGGACGCAGCTCGCGGCGGCGTCCTTGACGATCCCCGCCACCCGCTCGTCGTGGTGGCCCCGGCCCCCGGGCGGGGCGACGGGCACGGCGACGGCCCCGGCGTACAGGCATGCGAGGAAGCTGGCGGCGAAGAGCCGCCGGGAGGTCTGGAGGATCAGCACCCGGTCACCGGGGACGGTGTGCCGGCGCAGCCGGGCCGCGAGGGCGCGGGCGTGCCGGTCGAGGGCGCCGTAGCCGATCTCCTCGGGGACCAGCCGCCCGTCCCGCTCGGTCAGCAGGACCAGGGCGGTCCGCTCGGGCGAGGCGGCGGCGGTGGCGCGGAAGGCGTCGGTGAAGGTCCGGGGGGCCGTCCCGGGGGCCGTCCGGGGGGCGCTCATCGCCGCCCCCTCGGGGCGGGAGCGGTCCAGGTCCGGCCCTCGCCCCGGACGGACCATTCGGCGCGCGGCGCGACCCCGGAAGCGGGCGCGGCCGCGTCCTCGGCGCACGCCCGCATCCGCAGCCGCGCCAGCAGCACGGCCGTCACGGCAGCGAGTTCCGCCGCGTCCGGCTTCCCGTGGAGCACGGTGATTCCTGTCTCTTCTGCCATGCGGCCATCGTCCGCCCACCCGCTTGAGCTGGGCTCGCGCCCCGAACGCGACGGAGCCGAGGACGTATCGTCCTCGGCTCCCACCGCCCTGGAACCGGGCCCACCGGGCCGTCAGCCGCAAGCGCCCGCGCAGCGCGGCGGCTGCGCGACGCACGGCCCCGGCGGCCCGGCAACCGCCGGATCGGTGGCCCGGGCGGGCGCGGCGCAGGTGCCTCCGGCGAGGCCGGGGCGGACCCAAGCCCGCCCGGCCCGGACCCTCGCGGCTCTCCGGGCCGTGCCCGCCGCGGCCGGTCACGTGCGCCGCACGGCGGACCGGCGGACCGGGCACAGGCCGGGCCGCGGCGGATGCGGTGACGCACCCGCCGCCCTCCGGGGCGACCCGGGACAGCCGGCCCGGGCCGCTGGGGCCCGGACAGCCCGGACCTCGCGGCCCTCCGGGCCGTCAGGCGCAGGCGCCCGCGCGCTCGTAGGCGACGTGGCGGCTGTGCTCCACCGTGACGTCCGCGACCTCGCGCAGCGCGTCCAGGGCGGTGCGGAACGGCTCGCTCGCGCGGGCGCGTTCGCAGTGGGTGGCGTCGCGCCACCACAGCAGGCCCGTGTAGGAGAGCGGGCGGACGGTCGAGCGCAGCAGGTCGCTGCCGCCGAAGCCGCCCGCGTCCTGGCAGCGGTCGCCGAGGACGGCGAAGCGCTTCTCCAGTTCGGCGCACTCGCCGTGCACGCGCGCGCCGATCAGGACGACGCCTGCCGAGCCGATCTCGGCCGCCTCGTGCAGCGTCCGCCGGACGCTGACCGCCTGGTCCGCCTCCGTGTGGACCTTCGGGCCGAGCCGGCGGACCTGCTCCGTGAACATGGCGTCGTGCACGGTGTCCAGGAAGCCGCGCAGGCTCCGCCAGTGCCCCAGGTGGACATACACCCGGGGGTCGTCCACCAGGCCGACCGTCACCAGGAAGTCGAAGTCGGCGCGCCTGCGCAGGAACTGGGAGTGCTCGCGGAACTCGCGCTCGAACTCCTCCACGTCGTCCTTGACCTCGAACCGGTTGATGACGGTCACCGGCCTGTTGGGATCACGTTCGTGCACGGGCTTCCTCCGCGTATCGCCTGGCATGGCGCAGGGTGGTGGAACTGTTGCCGCCCAGTGCCTTGCGCACCAGGTCGCGCGCCTCCCCGACGGTGGCGTCGGGGCCGAGGGCGGTCCGGATGCCCTCCGGGTCGAGGGTGACCGTGTGCCAGGAGGTGGCCTTCACGGTCCCGTCGCCGAGGGTCTCGATCTCCCAGCGCCCGGTGTGGCCGCTCATCGCGACCGGCACCCGGAGCTGCTTGTAGACGATCTCCCGGCGGTCCGCGAAGCAGACGCGGATCGAGGTGGTGTTGTGCAGGGAGCCGTCCGGGCTGCGGGTGTCCATGTCCATGCGCTGGACGCCGCCCTCCTCCTCGGCGAGGTCGAGGCGGGCGACGTGCGGCAGGCGCTCGGGCCACAGGTCGGCGCGCTCCAGGAAGGCGTAGACGTCGGCCGCGTCGCCGTGCACGGTCTCCGAGTCGGAGAAGGTCATGTGCAGGTCGTCGGCGCTCGCGCCGAGTTCGGCCGCGTTCTTCAGGGCGCCCAGTTCGGCGGTGCTGTTGCGGTCCACGGCGCGGGCGATCAGCGCCTCGGCCTCCGGGTCGTCGCCGACCGCGCGGTAGTCGTGCAGCAGGACGACCCGGCTGGTGCCGTCGTCCTGCTCCTCGACGCGCCACTCGCCGCCCATGGAGGCGACCGGCGCGGCGGAGACGACCTGGCGGAAGACGACGGTGCGCGCGGCCGGGTCCAGGACGCGGCGCGAGGTCCACGACTTCACCCGGTCCTCGGCCGTCGCCCAGATCCGCAGCGTCTGCTCGCCGCCGCGCTCCGGATCGGCCTCCTCCAGGACCTCGACGTGCACGGTCGGTCCGAAGACCTGCGGCCACGCGGAGACGTCCGCGATCAGCCGGTAGACGGCCGGCGGCGGCGCCGCGACGCTGATGGAGTGTTCCGTGACCTTGGTCGCCGATGTGTCGGACAGTGCGGTCGCCACGGCGTACCTTCCCTTCGGTGCGGCCGTGTGAACGGCGGAATCAACAGTGGCAGAGGTGTGCTGGAGGGCCGCTTGAGCCTGACTGGAACGGACGGGTCGCCCGGTCCGGTCCGGCCCGGCGGCCGGTTCAGTGCCCGGTGGCCGGTTCAGTGCCCGGCCCGGTGTCCGCGGAGTGCTCCGGGACGCCGGTGATCTCGACGACGGCGCAGCCCCAGCTGTAGCCCGCGCCGACGCTCACCAGCACCACCCGGTCGCCCGGCCGGGCGCGCCCGGTGGCGGTGAGGTGGTCCAGGCCGGCGAACTGGTCGCCCGCGCCCAGGTGTCCGACGGTGCGGCTCCACTCCCAGGTGGTGCGCTCCGGGTCGATCCCGAACGGCGTGTAGTAGATGGACTGGAGGCGGCGCCGGCCGAAGTGCGGCAGCAGCACCCAGCGCGCGTCGGCCAGTTCGAGCCCGGCGTCGGCGAGGGCCTGCTTCACCACCGTCTGCTGGCCGTGGTGGGCCCGGCTGATGGCGCACGACATCCCGGTCCGGCCGATGAAGGCGCGCTTGGCCTCCTCGAAGTCGACCGGCATCCGGTGGGTGAACGGCGCCCTGGTGAACGGGTCGTCGCCCCGGTGCATGGGCTCCAGCTCGGGGTCGGCGAAGAGGGCCAGGGAGCGCAGGCGGGCGTACCCGCCGCGGCGGGAGAGGACCAGGGCGGTGGCGCCGTCCGCGTACGGGGTGCCGGGGTCGGTGCTCCAGCGGTCGATTCCGGGCTCGCAGAAACGGTCGGCCGTGGTCAGCAGGGCGTCGGGCGCGCCGGAATGGCCCGCGGTCAGATAGGCGGCGGCGAGGTCCATGGCGGCGAGCCCGCCGTTGGACATCTGCCGGATCTCCAGGGCGGGGCAGCTGTTCCCGGCGGCCTCGCGCTGGATGTAGGAGGCGACGGGCCACAGGTCCTGGCCCTGGTGGTAGGTGTCGGCGTGCAGGATCAGCCCGACGTCCCCTGGCCCGGACCCGGCCCGGGCCAGGGCGTGACGGGCGGCGACGGCGGCCATCTCGGCGGCCGACTCGTCCGGTGAGTACGCCACGGACTCCATCCCGGTGGCGGCGGCGACCCGGGGCGGGCACGCGCCGGAGGCGACCGCGTCGGCGACGGAGAGCGAGGACGGCAGGCGGACCGCGGTCCCGCGTATCCAGATGTCTTCCACACGCACTGCTGGGGCCTTTCGTCGGTTGCGTGGCGGGGTCCGGGCACGCGCCAAGGTGCGCGCGCCGGGCCCGGACGGGCGGGTTCCGGGGCCTGCCCGGAGTCGGTTGGGGTGCCGGACCGGATTCGGCGGGGCCGGGCCGGGCGGTCTCCGGGTCAGCCGGCCCAGGCGGTGGCCAGCGGTACGGCGCCGCGCCCCGGCCGCACATAGTCGAGGAGGACGTAGTGGACGGCGTCCAGCAGCGCCCGCCAGCTCGCGGTCACGGTGTTCTCGTCCACGCCGACGGTCCCCCAGCGGCGCTCCCCGTCCCGGAACTGCACCAGCACCCGGGCGGCCGCGCCGCTGCCGGTCTCACCGCTGAGGACCCGGACCCGGTAGTCGACCAGCTCCAGCCGGGCGAGCTGCGGGAAGAACGGGTCCAGCGCCCGGTGCAGGGCGGTGTCCAGGGCGTTGACGGGCCCGTTGCCCTGCCCGGTCGCCGCCAGCGGGACGCCGTCCACGCGCAGCCGCACCGAGGCGTCCGTGCGGACCTCCCCGTTGGTCTGGCGGGCGACCGACACCTGCCAGGAGTCCACCTCGAAGGGCGGCTCCGGCGGGCTGCCGGCCAGCTCCTCGCGGAGCAGCAGCTCGAAGGAGGCGTCGGCGCTCTCGAAGCTGTAGCCCCGGCTCTCCAGTTCCTTGACCCGGGCGGCGGCCCGCGCGCTCTCCTCGGACCCGGCGTCCACCGTGTAGCCCAGCTCGCGCGCCTTCAGCTCGATGGAGGAGCGGCCGCCCACGTCGGAGACGAGGGTGCGCATGGTGTTGCCGACCCGCTCCGGGTCGATGTGCTGGTACAGGTCCGGGTCGATCCGCAGGGCGGAGGCGTGCAGTCCGGCCTTGTGGGTGAAGGCGGAGGCGCCGACGTAGGGCGCGGACGGGTCGGCGGGCACCCCGGTCAGCTCGGTGATCGCCCGGCCGGTCGCGGCGAGGGAGCCGAGCAGGGCGGGGTCGGCGACCTCCCGTCCCCGCTTCAGGGCGAGGTTGCCGAGCACGGTGAACAGGTTGGCGTTGCCGCAGCGTTCGCCGTAGCCGTGCGCCGTGCCCTGGACGTGGATCGCGCCCGCGTCCACCGCCGCCATGGTGTTGGCGACCGCGCAGCCGGTGTCGTCGTGGCAGTGGATGCCGACGGACGCGCCGGTCACCGCGATGGTGTCGGCGACGACCGCGCCGATCTCGTCGGGCAGGCAGCCGCCGTTGGTGTCGCACAGCACCACCGTCTCGGCCCCGGCCTCGGCCGCGATCAGCACCACTTCGAGGGCGTACTCGCGGTTGAGGCGGTAGCCGTCGAAGTAGTGCTCCGCGTCGAGGAAGACCCGGCGGCCGGCGTGCACCAGATGGCGCACGGTGCTGCCGATCATCGCCAGGTTCTCGGCGAGGGTGGTGCGCAGCGCGCTGTTGACGTGCCCGGTGTGGCTCTTGGCGACGAGGGTCACCACCGGGGTCTCGGCGACCAGCAGCGCCCGGACCTGGGGGTCCCGGGAGACGGCCGCGCCGGGGCGGCGGGTGGCGCCGAAGGCGGCCAGTTCGGCGTGCTTGAGGTCGAGTTCGGTGCGGGCGCGGCGGAAGAACTCCGTGTCCCGGGGTACGGCGCCGGGCCAGCCGCCCTCGATGAAGCCCACGCCGACCGCGTCCAGGTGGCGGGCGACGGCGAGCTTGTCGTCGACCGTCAGGACCATGCCCTCCTGCTGGCTGCCGTCGCGCAGGGTCGTGTCGTAGAGCTGGAAGCCCCGCTCGCGGATCTGCGTACCGCGCTCGCTCATCTGCCGCCCTCCTCCGTGTCAGCGGTGGCCGGCGGGCCCCCGCCGCCGCGGCTCGAACGGTCCAGCGACCACCCGGAGCACGGCTGGAGACGCGGTCGAGCGCGGCGGCGGGGCGGTCCCGGGGCGAGCGGCCCGCCGGGAGGACCCGGTCGGGTGCGGGACCGGGCCCGCGCGGCGCGGGCTGGGCGCCCGCCGGGACGAGCCTCCGCCACACGCCCGGGCCCCCGCGGGTCGACCGGGATTCGAGCGGCGCCCGCGATGCTGGGGCCCGTTGGGGACTGTCCTGCCTGAAGGGGACGGGCCCCGGACCACACGACCAGGAGGGCCCCATGACCACCGAAGAGATTCCCGCGAAGGCCAAGGAAGTGCGGCTGGCCGCACACCTGGAGGGCGCGCTGACTCTCTCGCACTTCGAGCTGGCCGAGGCCGAGGTCCCCGAGCCCGGCGACGGCGAGGTGCTGGTGCGCTACCAGTACCTGCAGCTCGCCGCCGTGATGCAGGACCTGATGAAGCCCGACCCGAGCCTGCCGATGCCCGGCTACCAGCCGGGCGCCCCGATGTGGGGCGCCGCGGTCGGTGTGGTGGTCAAGTCCAACAGCCCCGACCTGGCCGCGGGCGACCTCGTCGAGGGCATGGACGGCTTCAAGGAGTACTCGGCCGGCCCGGCGGGCGACTACTTCAAGCTGGACGCGGACGCCTTCCCGAGCCCCGTCCACTACCTCACCCAGGGCCCGACGGCCTACCACGGCATGGTGGACATCGCCGAGGTCGGCGAGGGCGACACCGTCTTCGTCTCCGGCGCGGCCGGCGGCGTCGGCTCCCTCGCGGGCCAGATCGCCAAGGCGCGCGGCGCCAAGCGGGTCATCGGCGCTGCGGGCAGCAAGGCGAAGGTCGACTACCTGGTGAAGGAGCTCGGCTACGACGCCGCCTTCGACTACCACGACGGCCCGGTCCTGGACCGGCTGCGCGAGCTGGCCCCCGACGGCATCGACGTCTTCTTCGACACCGTCGGCGGCGAGCAGTTCGAGGCGGCCGTGCAGGCGGCGGCGCCCGGCGCCCGCTTCGCGCTCTGCGGCGCGCTGTCCGGCCAGGTCGGCGACGCGGAGGGCGCGTTCCCGCGCCTGGACGTGATGACCTCCATCGTCAAGCAGCTCGTCATCCGCCCGTTCGCGACCTACCACACGCCCGAGCAGATCTGGGCGTGGAACTCGCACTTCGCCCAGTGGCTGGGCGAGGGCAGGTTCGTGCTGCCGCAGACCGTGGTGGAGGGCGGCCTGGAGGTCGCGCCGCAGGCCCTGATCGACCTGCTGAAGGGCAAGTACACCGGAAACCTCGTGGTGAAGCTGTCGTGACCGGGTCCGGCAGGCACTTCGCGTTCTTCAACATCCCGGCGACCGGGCACCTCGTCCCCACCCTCGGTGTGGTCGAGGAACTGGTCCGCCGGGGCCACCGGGTGACGTACGCGGCGACGGAGGCGTACGCGGACCTGGTCGCCTCCACGGGGGCGACGGTCCTGCCGTACACCTCCTCCATCGACCCGCAGACGATCGTGCCCGCCGGGGCGGAGGACTGGCTGGCCCGGGTGCTGCTCGGCAACGTCCGCGAGGGGGCGGCGACGGCCCCGGTCTTCGAGGAGCACTTCCGGGGCGACCTGCCGGACCTGCTGGCGTACGACATCTCGGTGCAGTTCCTCGGCGGGGTCCTCACCCGCCGGTGGGACCGGCCGGGGGTCAAGTTCTACTCGGTCTCGCCGACCAACCGGAGCATCCCCCGGGAGGCGGTCGGCGCGGAGGCGTACGACCGGATCGAGTCCGAACTGGGGGAGTTCGCCGCCGCGCACGGCGTCACCGGCGTGTCCTTCGACGAACTGGTCGACGACCCGCGGGCGCTGAACCTGGTGTCCGTGCCGCGCGCCTTCCAGTACGCGCAGGAGACCTTCGAGGAGGACCGGTTCGCCTTCGTCGGCCCGTGCCTGCGCGAGGGCGACCTGTCGGGCGGCTGGGAGCCGCCGGCGAGCGGCCGCCCGGTGGTGCTGATCTCGCTGGGGACCAGCTTCAACGCGCAGCCGGAGTTCTTCCGGATGTGTGTGGAGGCGTTCGCCGGCCTGCCCTGGCACACGGTCCTGGTCACCGGCCCGGGCGTCGACCGCTCGGCCCTCGGCCCGCTCCCGGAGCACGTCGAGGTCCACGAGTGGCTCCCGCTCCAGGCGGTCCTGGCGCACACGAGCGTGTTCGTGTGCCACGGCGGCTGGGGCACGGTGATGCAGTCCCTGTACGCGGGCACCCCGATGGTGGTCGTCCCCCAGGTCGGCGAGACCGACCAACTCGCCCACCAGCTCACCGAGCTGGACCTCGGCCGGGTCCTCTCCCGCGACGAGGTCACCGCGGCCCTGCTGCGCGAGACGGTCCTCACGGTCGCCGCCGACGCGGGCGTCCGCGAGAGCGTCGCGGCGATGCGCAAGCACGTCCACGACGCGGGGGGCGCGTCCCGCGCGGCGGACGAGATCCTGGCGCACCTGGCCCGCCACGAGGCGGGGGGCGGGGCGGCCGCCCCGGCGGCCTGAGCCTCGGGTGCGTGAAGGGCCGGACCCCGGCAGGGACGCTGTTGGTCAATCCGGCTCTGCGCGTGACGTCGGCTCCTAAGACCTGGTTGTGGTCTTGGGAGCCGACGTTGTTGTACGGGGAGGGTGTCGATGTCGATGCAGCCGCGGGATCCGGGGGAGATTCCGGTGGAGACGGTGCGGGTGGCGCGGGGGGCCTTCCCGAAGGGAAGTCTGGCGATTCGGGTCCGGGATGAGCTGGGGGGCTGTTCACTGATGAGCAGTTCGCGGGCCTGTTCCCGGTGCGGGGCAGGCCGGCCTGGTCGCCGGGGTGTCTGGCGATGGTGCTGGTGCTGCAGTTCGTCGAGGGGCTGACAGATCGGCAGGCTGCTGAGGCGGTGCGGGCCCGGATCGACTGGAAGTTCGCGCTGGGGCTGGAGCTGGTTGATCCCGGCTTCGACTTCTCGGTGCTCTCGGAGTTCAGAGACCGTCTGGCGGACGGGGACGCCGGACGCGGTGTGCTGGACGCGATCCTGGCCGCGGCCCGGGAGAAGGGGCTGGTCACCGCCGGCGGGAAGATGCGGACCGATTCCACTCATGTGCTTTCGTCGGCGCGTGAGCTGAACTGGCTGGAGCAGGTCGGCGAGACCTTGCGGGCGGCGCTGAACGCAGTGGCCCGCAGCGAGCCGGACTGGCTCAGTGCCCGTGCTCTGCCGGACTGGTTCAGGCATTACGCGACCCGGATCGAGGACTCCCGCTTCCCTAAAGCCCAGGCCAAGCGTGTTGAGGTGGGCCGACGGGTCGGGGCGGACGGCATGTGTCTGCTGGATATGGTCTGGGCGGACGACGCGCCTGCGGCGCTGCGGGCGCTGCCGCAAGTGGAACTCCTGCGGCAAGTGTGGGTCCAGCACTTCCACGTGGTGGAGGGCGAGGTGGAGCGACGGGACCCAGAAGACCGCCCGTCAGGCGCAAAACGCCTGGTGAACCCGTATGACTCTGAGGCGCGCAACAGCGTCGAACGCGACACGATGTGGCTCGGCTACAAGGTCCACCTCACCGAGACGTGCGAGCCGGGCACGGTGCATCTGATCACGAACGCGGCCACCACCCTCGCCACCGTCTCCGACGATCGGATGGCCGCCGCCGTCCATACCGGCCTCGCCGCACGAGGCCTGCTGCCCGACGAACACTGGGTCGACACCGGCTATGCCAACTCCAGTTCGCTGGCCGCCGCGCACTCCGAACACGGCGTTGCCCTGCACGGGCCGCTGCGGCCGGTGACCGTTGCCCAGGCCCGCGGCGAGGGCGCCTACGGACAGGACGCCTTCACCATCGACTGGGACAACCAGCATGTGACCTGCCCGAGCGGGACGACCAGCACCCAGTGGCACCAACGCCGCTCGGAGGAACAGTTACCCGTGATCCGGGTCCGGTTCTCGCCCGCCGACTGTCGCGCCTGTCCCAGGCTCCGCGACTGTGTCAGCTCGCCGAAAGCCCAGCGCCGGGAGATCACCCTGCGCCCCCGCCACGAATACGAAGCCCTCCAGCAGGCCCGGCAGCTCCAGACAACTGATGAGTGGAAAGACCGCTACAAGATCCGCGCCGGTGTCGAAGGGACCATCTCCCAAGGTGTCCAAGCCTGTGGCCTGCGCAGATCCCGCTACTGCGGCCTGGCCAAGACCAGCCTCCAACACCAGCTCACTGGCGCTGCGGTCAACCTCATCCGCATCAACGCCTGGTTCACCGGTGCACCCAACGCCCGCACCCGAACCAGCCACCTGGCAGCACTTCGCCCCGCCGCATAACGACGGGGCGAAGTCACCAGGGCCCGGATTGACCAACAGCGTCCCGGAAGGGGTCCGGCCCTTCACGGCTGGGCGCGGGGATCAGGTCCGGCAGACGAGGATGCCGCCCCGGCAGGTGACGCGGCACAACAGCCTAGCCGGATGCACCTTCACAGTGTTCACGAGACCGTCGATGGCGACGTCATCAACGGCTTCCGTGGTCGGCTCACCTGCCACTTCGACCACAAGGGCTCCCAGGTGCTGCTCGGTTCGGTTCACACCTCCGAGCTGCCCAGAAGCCTTGCCTGCGAGCGCTGCCACAGACGCCCCCGCTCGGCCGCGGCGGCCAGCCGATGCGGACGGCAAAGTTCATGATCACTTTCCAGACGACATACGGTGCCCATCCGGCAGGTTTCGGCCATAGCAGCAGCTCACGATTGCACAACCCATACGTCAAGTGTTCGATTCCCTGGGAGCCCTCACAGAGGGACCCGTCAATTCAGATCCTCGCGATCCGACCTCCACGGACCCGATGGAGGTACTTGACATGCTTGTAAAACGAGGGAATCAGAGTGAGATCCAAGACGAGCGCCGCTCTCATCATCACAGCCGTGACCGCTGGCACCGTGCTGGTCGGCGCACCGGCCGCCTCGGCCAACACGCACTGCAGCTCCTCGGGCTACACCGAAGGAGGTTTCCCCAACCTGCGCTGCACCAAGCTGTCCAACGGCGTCCTGAGCCACAACAAGCGTGACCTGTACCCGACACACAAGACCGGCGTCACCACCACCTACTACAAGTCCGGTGGCTCCTCCGTCAGTGTCCGCCTCGGCTACAGCATGAGCGGTTCCACCAAGTACTCGTCGTCCTTCACCATCAACTCCGGTAAGAAGGTCACGAAGTCGTGGACTGCGAGCGTCAGCTCGCTATGCCTGAACAGCGTCGGCATCCTGAACTACTCGGGCGGCATGTTCCAGACGCCCGCCGCCCACTGCTGAACCGGCAGCCGCGGGGCTCCGTCCTCTCTGGGCGGGGCCCCCGCCGCTACGTTGATCTGACTTCAGCAAGGAACCGACCGTGTTTACCGCCATCTTCCAAGACCACTACGGCTACCTCGCCGTAAGCACTGTGGCCGCATTGGTCCTCGGGGCCGCAGCCTGGCTGCTGGCCCGCCGCCTCCACAATCACCATGGCGTGTGGTACGCCGGACTCGCAGCCACGATCGCCGGTGTGCTCAGCGTCACCTTCATGGGCAGCGGGCCCGCCAGCGGCCAGTGCGTCATCAACCATGACGTGGTCGAGCCTTTCCGGGCCATCCAAGGGTTGTGGAACCTCGCTATGACGATTCCACTCGGCTTCTTCGCGCTGATGGCGGCGAGGCGCCCGTTGCCGGCCATTGTGGGAGTGGTCGCGTTTCCCCTGGCCATTGAGGTTGTTCAGGCAGAAGTCGATGGCCTGGGGCGTGTGTGCGACAGCGCCGACGCACAGATGAACATCCTCGGCGGCCTCGTCGGACTCACCGCTGCGACCCTCGTACTCCGAAAGCTCGGCACGATCGAGTGGAAAGGTGCCGCCAGGGGATCCCTGCTCGCCGCGCTCGGCATCGTGCTGCTGGGAGCAGGCGTCGCCTACCCGGCCTTGGCCTTCACTCACGTTGACGGCACGGGCCTGTCGGAGGCGGATGGCGAGCAGCGTCAGGCCGTGGAGCAGGTCGTGAAGGAAGCGTTCGGCGACCGCTACAAACTAGGTCACGTGCATGACCAGCCCTGCATTGGAGCACCGTGCCGAAACGTGGCCTTCACGCTGCTGAGCCGGGACAAGTCGCATCCGGAGCAGTCCGCAAACGGCACACTTTCGTGGCCGGACAAGGACCGCTTCAACGTGCTGCTTCAGGACAGCGATCAGCCCAGCGTGATGGGCTATCCGGTTCCCGGCACGAAAGCGCCGACCACTGACGAGATGGCCTACGAGGTCGCTCAGGCGTACATGCGCGAGCGCTACAGGTGGGGTGCCAACGCCTCCGTCCATAAGACCTACCCGGTGGGCGAGAAGGCGGAGCTCGGATGGATCACCAGTTGGCGGTGGGTCCACGACGGCGTTCTCATGCCCAGGATGCTGGACGTGCAGGTGAGCCGTGCCGGCACCGTCTCCCAGGTGGATGTGGCTCTCGGACCGGATCAACTGGACCTCGAAAAGCCGGCGCTGGACGCGAAGAGGGCGGAGTCGCTGGTGCGGGAAGCACTGGGTAGTCAGCTCGCCGATCGCGGTGGCATTCCAGGCGACATGACGATCAAGGCATTCACACTCAAGGCCGTGCAGAGGGACGGCGCCTGGCGACCCACCTGGCTCGTGAGCGTGTCGCAAGGCGACCCTGAAGCTGCGGCCCCCGACTCCCGGGCAAGTGACGCGGCTGACCTCTGGCGTGTCGACGCGGTCAGCGGTCAGGTGTACGACGGCGCTGACCAGCCGTTCAAGGGAGACCGCTGAGGGGAGCGGTACGCCCGCCCCTGCATCGAGGCGGGCACGGGCTCGTCGGCTCGCCGAGGTCCGCAGGGATGGATCCGCGAGCCGGCACCGGGTAGGCGGGGCCGGACGTTCGTTGGGCCGGAGGGCCGTCCGCTGACGACCCTCCGGCGTATGCGCCCGCCGACACGCTGGCGTTCCGATCCCCCGCGCCCCCGCCATCTCCGGCCATGCCGGCAGAAGAGCCCGGACGTCACGGTGCGCGCCGTCGCGGCGGACCGGGCACGAGTCCACGCCGCCGCCGTACCGCGTCCCAAGGGCGAAGAACTGATGAGCGACACCTCTCCCCGAACCGGCCACAGCCGGCCCACCACGGCGCTGGCCCGTATGGTCGCCCGGCGCCGGGACGAGGAGCACCGGGCGGCGACACCGCTGGAGCTCCTCTTCAACCTGTGTTTCGTCGTCGCCGTCGCCACGGCGGGCGCCCGGCTCGTCCACGCGGTGGCCGAGGGGCACCCCGCCGAGGGGGTCGTCGGCTACCTGTTCGTCTTCTTCGCGATCTGGTGGGCCTGGGTGAACTTCACCTGGTTCGCCTCCGCCTACGACTGCGACGACGTCCCTGGGTGCCCTCTTCGTGCTGGCGGCCACCTTCGCCGGCCACTGGGCCGTCCCGCTGGCGGCGGTCGCCGCCGCGTGCACCGTCGCGGCGGGGATCGCCGTCCACAACCGGCATGCGGCGGGCGGAGCGAGAGGAGGGGCAGGGTAGCCGGGGGCGGGACCGGTCCGGGGCAGCGGCACCTCCTGGACGGAGGCCGCCCACGCCAGCAAGCCGCCAGGCCCCCTCAGGCCAGCCCCGCCACGAACAACCCCCGGCCGTTCTGGACGCCCGGGACGTACTCCGTGTCGAAGCCCGCCGCGTGGAAGGCGGACTCGTACTGCTCGCGGGTGAAGAGGGTCGCGCGGTGGGTCTCGGTGAAGTGGCGGATGCCCCGCTCGCTGTCGGCGACCGTGTAGTGGACCTCCATACGGGAGGCGTCGCCGTCGCGGACGGTGTGGGAGACGCGGGCGATGCGGCGGCCGCCGGACTCGACCACGTCGGCGGCGACATGGCCCGGCAGGAAGGTCTCCGGGAACCACCACGGCTCGACGGCGACCGCGCCGCCCGGGGCGAGGTGGCGGGCGAAGCAGCGCAGGGCGGAGGTCAGTTCGGCCTCGGTGGCGAGATAGCCGACGGAGGCGAAGAGGCAGGTGACCACGGAGTACGTGCGGCCGAGGTCGAAGTCGCGCATGTCGGCCGCGGAGACCGGCACGTCCGGGAGCCGGCGGCGGGCCGCTTCGAGCATCGACTCGGAGAGGTCGACGCCCTCCACCCGGTCGAAGTGGTGCCCGAACACCTCCAGATGGGCGCCGGTGCCGCAGGCGACGTCGAGGAGGGAGGCGCTGTCCTTGGTGCGGGTGCGGATCAGGTCGAGGACGGTCTGCGCCTCGTTGGGGAAGTCCTTCCCGCGCGCGCTGTGGGTCAGGTCGTAGATCTCCGCCGCTTCGGCGCCGTACATGGGATCACCTCGAATGGCCGTCGGGGCACGGCGACTTGCCGCGTCCGCCAGCGTCCGGCGGCGTGGTCGACCGCGACTCGATCCGCGCTCGGCCCCGGCGTGGCAGGCTGACCACCGGGCCCCGCCGTCACCGACGGCCCCGCCCGCAGCGACCCGCTCCCCGAGGAGGCACCCCGCAGATGGCCGGCAGCAAGCAGTCCGCAGCCCCGAACGCGACCTGGGCGGACGTGTGCGCCCGGCGGCTGGCCCGGCACAGCCTGGACACGCCGGCGCCCGCCGACCGCATGGCCGAGGTGGTGGCCGCGATGGGCGGCGCGCACGCCCAGGTGATGTCGGCGGCCGAGCTGTCCATCGGCCTGCGCACCGAGGGCACCACCCGCGCGGACGTACGGCGTGCCCTGTGGGAGGACCGCACCCTGGTCAAGACCTTCGGCCCGCGCGGCACCGTGCATCTGCTGCCCGCCGCCGAACTCCCGCTGTGGACCGGCGCCCTGGCGGCCGTCCCGGCGGCGGGCGGCGGTCTGTCGCAGTCCGCCCGGCTGGACGCGGCGCAGACCGAGGCCGTCGTCGAGGCGGTCGCGGAGGTGCTGCGCGCCGAGGAGCCGCCGACCGTGGACGAGCTGAGCGACGCGGTGATCGCCCGCCTCGGCGACTGGGCCGCCGACCCGGTGGTCCCCGCGTTCACCGGCATGTGGCCGCGCTGGCGCCAGGCCCTGCACACCGCCGGCCACCGCGGGGCGCTCTGCTTCGGCCCCAACCGCGGCCGGAAGGTCACCTACACCAGCCCGGACCGCTGGCTGCCCGGCTTCACGCCGATGGACCCGGACAAGGCCCTCGCCGAGATCGTCCGCCGCTATCTGCGCTCCTACGGCCCCGCCCACTCCCAGCACTTCGCGCAGTGGCTGAGCGCGCCGCGCCGCTGGGCCGCCGACCTGTTCGACTCCCTCGGCGAGGAACTGCGGCCGGTGGCCGGCCCCTCGGGCGACGGGAGCACGGTCTACGAGCTGGCCGACGAGCCCCCGTACGAGCCGGCCGCCGCCGGGGACGCCGTGCGGCTGCTGCCGTACTTCGACCCGTACGCGGTGGGCAGCCACCCCCGCGAGCTGGTCTACCCGGGCGTCGCCGCCGAACGGGCCCTGTCCAACGGGCAGGCCGGGACGGTGCAGGTGCTCACCGTGGGCGGGGTGGTCGCCGGGGTGTGGCACCAGAAGCGGTCCGGGCGGAAGGTCGCGCTCACCGTGGAGGCGTTCGGCACCCTCACCAAGGCGCAGCTCGCCCAGGTGGAGGCGCAGGCCGCCCGCGTCGGGGAGATCCTGGAGGCGGTCCCGGCGCTGACGCTGGGACCGGTGGAGGGCGGCAAGCACCTCTGAGCGCCCCCGGATACCGGATACCGGATACCGGACCGGGCCCCGGGGCCCGGTCCAGCGGCGGTCGAGCGGCGTTCCAACACCGCCGGGGAGAGTGGTCCCATGACCACCTATGTATGGGACTACCTGCCCGAGTACGAGAGCGAGCGCGCCGACCTCCTGGACGCCGTCGAGACCGTCTTCAGCTCCGGGCAGCTCATGCTCGGCAAGAGTGTGCGCGGCTTCGAGGAGGAGTTCGCCGCCTACCACGGTCTCGCCCACTGCGTCGGCGTCGACAACGGCACCAACGCCGTGAAGCTGGGCCTCCAGGCCCTCGGCGTCGGCCCCGGCGACGAGGTGATCACGGTGTCCAACACCGCGGCGCCCACCGTCCTCGCCATCGACGGCACGGGCGCCACGCCCGTCTTCGTCGACGTCCGCGAAGACGACTTCCTCATGGACACCGCCCAGTTGGAGGCCGCGGTCACACCGCGCACCAAGGCGATCCTGCCCGTGCACCTGTACGGCCAGTGCGTGGACATGGCCGCCGTGCAGACCGTCGCCGACCGCCATGGACTGCGGGTCCTGGAGGACTGCGCCCAGGCCCACGGCGCCCGCCACCACGGCCGGCTCGCGGGCGCGATGTCGGACGCGGGCGCGTTCTCCTTCTACCCGACGAAGGTCCTCGGCGCGTACGGCGACGGCGGCGCGGTCGTCACCGCCGACGACGGGACCGAGCGCAGGCTGCGGCGGCTGCGCTACTACGGCATGGAGGAGCGCTACTACGTCGTCGAGACCCCCGGGCACAACAGCCGGCTCGACGAGGTCCAGGCGGAGATCCTGCGCCGCAAGCTGACCCGCCTCGAAGCCTACGTGGCCGGCCGCCGCGCGGTCGCCGCCCGCTACGAGGAGGCGCTCGGCGACCAGGCGGAGCTGGTCCTGCCGCGCACCAACGAGGGCAACGAGCACGTCTACTACGTGTACGTGGTGCGCCACCCGCGCCGGGACGCCGTGATCGAGGCGCTGAAGCCGCACGGCATCCACCTGAACATCAGCTACCCGTGGCCGGTGCACACGATGACCGGCTTCCGCCACCTCGGGGTGCCGGCGGGCGCCCTGCCGGTGACGGAGCAGCTGGCCGGGGAGATCTTCTCGCTGCCGATGTACCCCTCGCTCTCCCGCGAGACGCAGGACCGCACGATCGAGGCGCTGCGCGAGGTCCTGGCGACGGTGTGACGGCCGTCGGCGGCGGGTCCTGTACAGCGCGCGTACGCGGAAGGGGGCACCGGTTCCGAACCGGTGCCCCCTCCGACGTGCGCACGCCGTCGCGCCTCAGGCCGGGACGGCGCCCGCCCGGCGCGCCTCGTCCCGGTACGCCTCCCAGTACGCGCGGACCGCGTCCGCGAGCGTGTGCCGGGGCCGCCAGCCGAGCAGGTCCCGCGCGGGCCCCGGGTCGACGCGCATCCAGTCGTCCGGGCCGGGCGCGCCGCGTTCCACGATCCGTGCCGGGACGCCGCTGACGGCGACGAGCAGGTCCACCAACTCCCTTACGGGCACGGCCTCGCCGAGTCCGATGTCCACGACCGCGCCGGTCGCGGGCACGTCCGGATCGGTGGCGCGGACGACGGCGTCGGCGACGTCCCGGACGTCCACGTAGTCCCGGTGGGCGCGCAGGGGGGACAGCTCGACGGTGACGGGGCCGTTGTCTCCCGGGGCGGCGTCCGCCCCGGCGGCGAGGCGCGCGGCGACCTGGCCGAGGAGGCTCACCGCGGGCGTCCCGGGCCCGGCGACATTGGCGACGCGCAGCACCAGGGCGTCGACCGCGCCCGCCTCCCGCGCGGCCAGGACCGCCTCGGTGGCGGCGAGTTTGGCCCGCCCGTACGCGGTGTCCGGCCGGGCCGGGCCCCGGGCCGTCCCGCCGTGCGGCACCGGCCCGTACTCCAGGACGGACCCCAGGTGCACCAGGCGCGGCCGGACGGCGGCCCGGCCCAGCGCGGCGAGCAGCCGCTCGGTGGGGGCGACGATCGCGGGGGCCATCTCGGCGTCGGTGCGGCCCCAGATGCTGCCCACGCAGTTGACGACGGTGTGCGGGCGCTCCGCGTCCAGCAGCCGGGCGAGGGCGAGGCCCGCGCCGTCCGAGCCGAGGTCGAGCCGCAGGGCCGGCACCCCGTCCGGGAGTCCGTCCTGCGCGCCCCGCGCCACGGAGAGCACCCGCTCGCCGCGCGCGGCGAGCAGCGCGCACACCTCCCGGCCGACGAAGCCGCTCCCGCCGAGCACCAGCACCCCGGCGCGGGTGTCGCGGGGTGTCCCGGGGTGTCCCGCGCGGCCGGAAGCGCCCCGACCCGCGCCCGGACCGCCGTTCACGCCGCCGCCCCCACCCACGCGGGCCGGTCCGCCGCGAGGCGCAGCCGGGGAGCGGCCGGGCCGGCGGCGGACTCCCGGGCCAGGACCGAGGCGTGCACACCGCCGACACGGCGGACCCCGGCCCCCGGCAGCAGGATCGAGTCCGTGATCCCGGCCGCCTCCACCGCGCACCCCGCGCCGATCGCCGTGTGCGGGCCGATGTGGCTGTCCCGGACGACCGCGCCCGCGCCGATGAACACCGGGCCGGTGATCCGGGAACGCACCACCACGGCGCCCTCCTCGACGACCACCTCGCCGGTGATCTCGCTGGCGCCGTCGACCCGTCCGCCGATCCGCCGCCGGACGCCGTTCAGCAGTTCCCGGTTGCACTCCAGCAGGTCCCCGATCCGGCCGGTGTCCCGCCAGAAGCCGGAGTGGACGGTGGCGCGGACCTCGTGGCCCGCGTCCACCAGCCACTGGATCGCGTCGGTGATCTCGCGCTCCCCGCGCGCGCTCGGCGGCACCGCGGCGACCGCCTCGTGGATCGCCGCCGTGAAGAAGTACACGCCGACCACCGCGAGATCGGTCGCCGGCTCGCTCGGCTTCTCGACGAGCCGGGTGACCCGGCCGTCCGCGTCCGTCTCCGCGACCCCGAAGGCCCGCGGGTCGGCGACCTTCTGCACCACCAGCCGGGCGGCGGACGGCACCGCGGCGAACTCCTCCGCGACGGCGGTGATCCCCTCGGTGAGGACCGTGTCGCCGAGGTAGAGCACGAAGTCGTCCTCCCCCAGGAACTCCCGGGCGATCAGCACGCAGTGCGCGAGCCCCAGCGGGGCCTCCTGCGGGATGTAGGTGACGCGGGCGCCGTACGCGGAGCCGTCGCCGAGCACCTCCTCGATCGCCTCCCGCCAGTCGCCGACGATCACACCGATCTCCTCGACGCCCAGCTCGCGCAGGTTCTCCACGACGTGGACGAGGACGGGGCGGCCCGCCACCGGGATCAGCTGCTTGGGCATGGAGTGGCTCAGCGGACGCAGGCGCGTGCCCGAACCCCCGCACAGAACCAGGGCTTTCATGACTGTCTCCTGTCGACTTCGGTCGCCTTCGGTGGCGTTCGGCCGGATTCAGGGGACGCCAAGGTGACCGGGCGGCCTTGAGCGCACCTCCAGCCCACCTGGACAGCGCGCCGGTCGGCGGGTTACGCGCGCGCACGGCTCCAGCCCGTCTCAAGGCCCGGTCGGCACAGTGGGCACCATGACCAGTGGGATGGACACCGTGCAGGCACCGCAGGTACCCGAGGCGCAGCGGGCGGCGCAGGCGGCACCGCACTCACCGCCCGCCGCCGCGGGGGACGCCCCCGCGGTGGCCTCCGCGGCCACCGCCGCGACCCCCCGCCCCCCGGCGCCCGCGCTCCTCGCGCAGCGGCCCCGGTGGACGCCGGTGGACGCGCCCGGCCTGCCGCACGGCGTGCTCGAACACGCCGAGATCGAGGCGCCCCTCGACTACGCGCGCCCCGACGGCCCGCGGATCACCCTGGCCCTGAGCCGCATCCGGGCCACCGGCGCGCCCGGGCGGCGGCGCGGCATCCTGCTCTCCCTGAACGGCGGCCCCGGCGGCGACAACGGCATCGGCCGGGGTCTGCCCGTCCGGCTGGCCGCGTCGACCCCGCTGGCCGAGGGGTACGACCTCATCGGCTTCGACCCGCGCGGCACGGGCGACTCCACCCGGCTGGAGGGCGAGGACAGCCCGGTGACCGTCCCCTTCGACTCCCGACCGCCGGACGAGGTCTTCGACGCCCTCGCCGCCGACATGCGCGAACGCGAGGAGGGCTGCCGACGGGCCGGCGGGGAACTGCGTCCGCATGTCTCCACCCGCAACAACGCCCGCGACATGGACCTGATCCGCGCGGTGCTGGGCGAGGAGAAGCTCAACTTCGTGGGCTGGGCGTACGGCACCCTGCTGGGCGCGGTGTACGGGACGATGTTCCCCGAGCGGCTGGACCGCAGCGTGCTGGACTCCTCCGTGCACCCCGACTGGGACTGGCGGGCGCAGTTCCGCTCCCAGGCGGAGGCCACCCGGGAGAACGTGGACGCCTGGGCGGAGTGGACGGGCGAGCGTCCGTCCGCGTTCGGGCTGGGCAGCGGACCGGAGGCGGTGATCGCCTCCGTCGAGCGGACCGCCGCCGCCCTCGCCGCCCTGGACGGCGGGCGGGCGCTGCGCACCTCCTTCGACATGATCATCGGGACGCTGGCGGCGGACCGGTCCCGCTGGGACCGCCTCGGCGAGCTGGTCGGCGCGCTGCTGGCCGCCGCGGAGGGCGCGGACGCGGCCCGGGCGGGCGAACTGCTGGCCGGGCAGGCGGAGTGGCGTCCGGGCAAGCCGGCCGGGACCCGGCGGGACGCCGTCCTGGAGGCGGTCACCTCCGAGACCGACTGGCCCTCGGACCCGGCCCTCCACCACGCGACCATGCGCGAGTTCCGGGAGCGCTGCCCGTACGGGCTGGGCGTGATGCGGGCGCAGCCGTGGGTGGGCACCTTCCGTACCTTCACCCCGCCCGAGGCGCCGACCGTCCTGCGGGGCGGGGGCTACCCGGTGGGGCTGGTGGTGCAGGCGGACGGCGATCCGCTGGACCACCACGAGGGCGGCCGGGTGATGGCCGAGCGGCTGGGCCACCGGCTCATCAGGATCACCGACTCGGGCGCGCACGAGGTGTACGCGCTCGGCGGCAACGCGGCGGTGGACGCGCTCGTCGACCGCTATCTGCTGGACGGCGAGCTGCCGTCCGGTGCCGAGACGTGCGTGCCGGGCGTGCCACGGCCGGCCGTCCCGGCGGGCTGAACCGGCATCCGCCCCGGCCGCACCCCCCTCGCGGGCGGGCCGCGGACCGGGGCGGCGCCGACTCCGGGTCCCGCCCTGCGCGACGGGCCCCCGGCACGACGGGGCCGCCCGGCACAACGGGCCCGCCCGGCACGACGGGGCCCGGACGACCACCGACGACCCCGAAGACCACCGACGAACCACAGGGGAATGACATGCGCTGGGACAACATCTATCTCGCGGGCACCGGTTCCTACCTGCCCGAGCAGGTGCAGACCGCCGAGGCGGCCGTCGCCGAGGGCCTGGCCGACGCGGAGGAGGTCGCGGCCCACGGCATACGCGCCGTCCGCGTCGCCTCGCCCGAGGAGACCGGTCCGGTGATGGCCGCGCACGCCGGGCGGCGCGCGGTCGAGAACTCCGGCCTGTCCACCGAGGACTTCGGGCTGCTGATCCACTCCTATGTGCTCCACCAGGGCCAGGAGCTGTGGACCCCGGCGAGCTACGTCCAGCACGAGACCATCGGCGGCACCGCGCCCGCGGTGGAGGTCCTCCAGAACTCCAGCGGCGGCCTGTTCTCGCTGGAGATGGCCGCCTCCCACCTCGCGGCGCGCCCGCAGCCGGGCGCGGTGCTGGTCACCACCGGCGACCAGCACCGGCTGCCGTACTTCGACCGCTGGAACTCCGACGACGCGCTGGCGCACGGCGACGGCGCGGGCGCGGTGGTCCTCAGCAACCAGGGCGGTTTCGCCAAGCTGCTGGCCACCGTCTCCTACGGCGACCCCTCGCTGGAGCCCTTCCTGCGGGGCACTCAGGGATGGACGCCGGCGCCGTTCCACGAGGGCAAGCCGATCGACCTGCGAAGCCGCATCCGGGACTTCATGACCCAGAGCGAGGCCAATCTTGACATCATGGGCGAAAAGATCGGATCGATGAGCGTCCGGGTGCTGGAGGACGCGCTCAAGGAGGCCGGCACGGACCTGGAGAGCGCCCGCTTCTTCGTCCACCCGAACATCAACCAGTCGACGGTGGAGTTCGCGTACCACGACGCGCTCGGGGTGAACCCGGCCACGACCACCTACGAGTGGGCCCGGGACCTCGGCCACATGGGCGCGGGCGACCACCTGATCAGCCTGGACCACGTCGTCGCCGAACGCGGCCCGCGCAAGGGCGACGTGCTGATCGCGATGGGCGCGACGGCCGGGTTCGTCTGGACGGTCGCGGTGCTGGAGTTCCTCGTCGACCTGCCCGCCTGAGCAACTGAACACCCCCTGGTGAGGAGAGGACACGACCGATGGCTGACACAGCCGCGCAGCAAGCAGCGCCGAAGAAGGAGAAGAAGGACAAGTTCGCGCATCTGAACGTGGAGGAGGGGACGCTGAAGCACGGCCTCCCCTACCGCGCGCTCGGCACCGGCACGGAACCGCTGGTGGTGCTGCGCTGGTTCACCGACAACCACACCAACCCCGAGGGGTGGGAGCGGAACGTCGAGCTGAAGCAGCTCGCCCCGCTGGCCGAGCGCTACCGCGTCTACGCGGTCAACCGCGCGCCCGGCATGGCCCCCGGCACCACGATGGAGCAGATCGCCGAGCAGCACGCGGAGGCGCTGACCGAGAAGTTCGGAGGCCCGGTCCACGTCCTCGGCACCTCCTCGGGCGGCTCGGTCGCCATGCAGCTCGCCGCCGACCACCCGCAGGTCTTCAAGCGGATGGTGCTGGCGATGGCCGGCCACACCATGGGCGACGAGGCGCGGGACGCGCAGCTCAAGTACGCGGAGGCGTCGGAGGCGGGGCGGCGCGCGCTGCACCACACGGCGCGGATCTCCTTCAAGAGCGCGGCCCTGGCCAAGGTGGTCGCGCCGCTGATGTGGCTGGCGGACCCGTTCGTGCGGCCCAAGGAGCCCGCGGACATGGTGGCGTTCGTGCGCGCCGAGGCGGCGTTCGACGTGCAGGACCGGCTCGGGGAGATCCGGGTGCCGACCCTGGTGATCGCGGGCGGCCAGGACCGGGCCTGCCCGGTCGAGGTGTGCCGGCGCACGGTGGACGGCCTGCCGGAGGCGGAGCTGGTGGTGTACGAGAAGGCGGGCCACATCGGCACGTTCAACAACCCGCAGTTCCCGAAGGACGTGCTGGCGTTCCTGGACCGCGGCTGACACGACGGCCGCGGTTCCGCGGACGGCGCCCCGTACGGCCGAGGCCCCCTGCGTGTGCAGGGGGCCTCGGCCGTACGGCGTTCCGGGGGCGGGGTGGCCGGGTGCGGGTCAGGCGCCGACCGGCTCGGCGGGGGCGGTGAGGGGCTGTGTGGGCGCGACCTGTGTGGCCGGGGCCTGTGTGGCGACCGGCTGTGTGGGGATCGCCGGTGCGGCCACGACAGGCTGTGTGGTGACCGCCTGTGTGGTCACGGCCTGTGTGGCGACACCCTGTGTGGTCAGCGCCGCCAGCGCCGCCGGGGTGGGCGCGTCGTACACCCGGCGGGACGGCACCGAGGTGCCCGTGCGCCGGCGGATCAGGGCGGTGAGCCGGGTCGCGAGCAGCGAGTGGCCGCCCAGCCGGAAGAAGTCGTCCTCCGGGCCGACCTCCGGCACCTTCAGCACCTCGGCGAAGATCGCGCAGTACAGCGCCTCGGTCTCGTTGCGCGGGGCGGTCACCGCGGCGGGCTCCCGGACGGGCTCGGGCAGGTTCTTCCGGTCCACCTTGCCGTTCGGGGAGAGCGGGAAGCTCTCCAGCCGCACGAACGCGGACGGCACCAGGTAGTCCGGCAGATGCGCCAGGTGCGCCCGCAGCGCGGCCTCGTCCGCCTCGCCCACCGTGTACGCGACGAGCCGGGGCCCGGTCGCCTCGTCCCTGCGCGCGACCACGGCGCACTGGGCGACCTCGGGGTGCCCCAGCAGGACCGCCTCGACCTCGCCGGGCTCCACCCGGAAGCCGCGGATCTTCACCTGGTCGTCGGCCCGGCCGAGGAACTCGAAGACGCCGTCCGCGCCCCGGCGCACCAGGTCCCCGGAGCGGTACATGACCGCGCCCGGGCCGCCGTACGGGTCGGGCACGAAGCGCTGCGCGGTCAGGTCGGGCCGCTGCCAGTAGCCGCGCGCGACCTGGGCGCCCGCGAGGTACAGCTCGCCGGAGGCGCCCTCGGGGACCGGGTTCAGCTTCTCGTCGAGGACATAGGAGCGGGTGGCGGTGACCTCGGTGCCGATGGGCACGGAGGAGGGCCAGCCGACGGCGTCCGCGGAGAGGGTGTGTGCGAGGACCACATGGGTCTCGGCGGGCCCGTACTCGTTGTGCAGCCGGAAGGGCGTGCGCCGGCCGAAGTCCCGCAGGCCGCCGTCCACATGGAGGGCCTCACCGGCCTGGATGACGTCGGTCAGGTGCGGCAGCTCGCTGCCGTTCTCCGCGGCCGCGCCGACCAGGGCGTCCAGGACGGCCGTCGGCGCGAACAGCTCGTTGACCCGGTGGCGCTCCAGCCAGGCGACGACGGCCTCGGGGTCACGGCGGATACCGTCCGGCGGGACGACCAGGGTCCGGCCGGAGACCAGGGTGGACAGGATCTCCTGCACCGAGACGTCGAAGCCGATCGCGGCGAACTGCGCGGTGCGCACGCCCGGTCCGCCGGGGATCGCACCGCGCTGCCAGCGCAGCAGATTGGTCAGTCCGGCGTCGTGCATGACGATCCCCTTGGGGACGCCGGTGGACCCGGAAGTGAAGATCAGATACGCGGCACCGGCGGGCGACAGCGGGCGGACGCGGTCGGAGTCGACCGGGTCCCCCACCGCAGACAGGGCCTCCCCCTCGGCCTCCAGGGCGGCGAACAGCTCGGCGTCCACCACGCACGCGGGCCGCGCCAGGTCGAACATCAACTGGCGGCGCTGCTCCGGGTACTCGGTGTCCACGGGCATGTACGCGGCACCGGTCTTGAGGATCGCCAGCAGGCCGACGACCAGCTCGGCGGAGCGCGGGAGCAGCAGCGCGACGACGTCCTCCGGGCCGGCACCCCGGGCTATCAGGCGGTGGGCGACACGGTTGGCGCGGGCGTTGAGCTGTGCGTAGGTCAGCTCGGTGTCCTCGAAGACGACGGCGGTCTCTTCGGGGGACCGGGCCGCCTGCTGCTCGAACAGCTCGGCCGCGGAGGCGGGGCGGCCCGGGCCGGTGGTGGTGTCGCCCGTGCCCTCCCTGCCCTCCGTGGCGTCCGTGTGGGCCGCGACCACACTCAACGGCCGCATATCGCTCCAGAGTTCCGTCACGCGGGCCAGGCAGTCGGCGTGCCCGCCGCGGTGGACGGTCCGCCAGCCCGCCGGCACGTCCAGCGGTGCGGGCCAGAGCGCGTGCCGCCCTTCGTCGTCGGCCACCAGCAGGAACTGCCCGTCCCGGTTGTCGAATGGATTCACCGCATGTACTCCTCGGAGAGACGGATTCCGGTTCGAATACCGGTATGTCCGGACCAAGGGTGAGGCAGAGGGCTCGACCGGCACTTGAATCGACCGGGTGCGCGAAAGGGGGTGTGTGCGGCCTACATGGACGCGCCGCGCACACGGGCGCGGCGCACACGTGTGCGCGGCGCACACGTGGCCGGGCCCCCTGTGTGCAGGCCCCATGTCCCCTGGCCCCATGTGCCCGGCGCACACAGGTGCGGGCGGACGGCCGCACCCGTCCGCCGGAACCCTCCCCTACCGCTCTCGTTCGCGTCCCCCTGGCGGGGTCAGCAGGCGGCGGGCGTCGCGCTCACGCGCGTGACCCTGACCTTGGCCTCCGCGGCCAGCAGGAAGTTGTTGTTCGCGTCGTAGATCTTCGATATGCCGGAGCTCTTGAAGGTCCCCCCGCTCTGGAAGGCCTTCTGGTTGACGTCCACATAGCCGACGGTGGTGCCGTCGCCCTGGAACAGGCGCTCGCGGACCTTGTAGCTGAAGGCGTTCACCCCGGTGCGCTTCCAGGCGCCCTTGCCCGAGCCGCCGCCCTCGGGGCCGCCGCCGGAGGACAGGCACATCACGCCGTTCGCGTGGAAGGAGAGGGTCACATTGCCCGCGCCCTCCGCGTGCTCCACGGTGCCCTCCCACTTGCCCACGGGGGTGGAGGCGCGGATGTGCCAGCCGTTCGTGGTGGCGGCTGCCCCCGCGCCGGCCGGGGCGACCAGGACGGCCGCCGCCGCGAGCCCCACCGCCGGGGCGAGGATGCGGATGCCGTACTTCTTCGTGCGCTGAGTCATGTGCGCTGAGTCCTCTCTGTTCTGCGGTCATCGGTCGTGCGAGTCGTGCGAGTCGTGCGGTGTGGCGGGATGTGCGGTGTGGCGGGATGTGCGTGCGGATCAGGGGTGGGCGGGGCCCGGTGCACTGCTCAGTGCGCCGCCGGCCGGCCCAGCTCGCGGTTGAACGCGCGGAGTTCGGCGGCCAGGACCTCCGGCCGCTCCAGGGCCGGGAAGTGGCCGCCGTCCGGCAGGTCGCGCCAGTAGCGCAGCTCGGTGAAGCGCTCCCGCGCCCAGGCGCGCGGCAGCCAGGCGTCCTTGGGGAAGACCGAGCAGCCGGTGGGCACGGCGGTCGGGGCCATCGGCTCCGACTCGAAGCTCTCCCAGAACAGCCGGGCCGAGGCGGCGCCCGTGTTGCCGAACCAGTACATCGACACGATGTCGAGCAGCCGGTCGGCCGGGATCGCCTTCTCCAGATCGCCGTCGTGGTCGGCCCACTCCCAGAACCGGTCGACGATCCAGGCGAGTTGGGCGGCAGGCGAGTCGGCGAGGCCGTAGCCGAGGGCCTGCGGCCGGGTCGACTGGATGGCCGCGTATCCGGAGCGGTTCTTCCCGAAGCTCTGCATCCGGCCCATGGCGGCCCGGTCGCGCTCGTCCAGCTCCTCGAACGGGATCTGCCGCTCCGGCGGCCGGGCGAGCGGCATCGTCAGATGGATGCCCCGCAGGCGCGCGGCGTCGGTGCTGCCGAGGGCGGCGGAGACCCAGGAGCCCCAGTCGCCGCCGTGCGCGATGTACTGCTCGTGGCCGAGACGCGCCATCAGCCCGGCCCAGGCCGAGGCGATCCGGCCGACCGTCCAGCCGGTCGTGGTGGGCGCGGGCCCGAAGCCGTGGCCGGGCAGGGACGGGACGACCACGTGGAAGGCGTCGGCCGGGTTCTCGGGGTCGGTGAGCCGCGGGATCAGGTCCAGGAACTCGACGACGGAGCTGGGCCAGCCGTGCGTCAGCAGCAGCGGCACGGCGTCCGGGTGCGGCGAGCGGACGTGCAGGAAGTGGACGCGCAGGCCGTCGATCTCGGTGGTGTACTGCGGGAAGGCGTTGAGCCGGCGTTCGGTCGCCCGCCAGTCGTACTCGTCCGCCCAGCGCCGGCACAGCCCCCGCACCTGGTCCAGGGGGGCGCCCTGGGACCAGTCGTCCACCGTCTCCCGGTCCGGCCAGCGTGTGGCGCGCAGCCGGTCGCGGAGCTCGTCGAGCGCGGTCTGCGGGATGTCCGCCCGGTAGGGCTCGATGACTGAGCTCACCCCGTGGCCTCCTCCGTGGCTTGTTCCGTCCGCGGGGCGTACGCCGTCGCGGTGGCGCAGACGCTAGGGCGGGCCCCTACAGCAGCGGTCGAGTGCGGTGAGAGGCCGCCGGGTGAGACTCCGCGCCATGAATCGCATGAGGCAGACGCAACGGAAGTGGCCGAAGTCGTACCCCGCGCAGGGCGGCGGACGGACCGGCCGGAGCACACGGCGCGGGCCCCGGGCCCTCGCGGCGGCGGTGCTCGCGGGGGCCGCGGTGTTCACCCTCCCGGCAACGGCCGGCCCGGCGGCGGCCGCCGCCGCACCGCACGGGCCCCGCCTCGCCGTCCCGGTGGGCAGCTGGACGGCGACGGTGGTCCGCGAGGGCGCCCGGTACGACGTGACCCTGTCCTTCGGCGCGGACCGCTCGGTGTGCCTGGTCTCCCCCGCCGGCGCGAGCAAGGGCCGCTGGCACCGCACCGGGCCGGCCGCCTTCGACTACGGCATACGCGAGTACTGGCGCGACGCGAACGGCACGGTCGAGGGCTGGGTCGACATCGCCCAGTCGGCGAAGCAGACGGGCGCCTCCTTCGCGGGCTCGGGCGTCTCCACCGTCCACGCGGCCGACGGCACGGTGGAGGCCACGGTCCCGGTCTCCATCACCGCCGTCCGCACGGGCCCGCCGAACGGCGCACCGTGCGCGTGACACCGACGACCTGACCGCGCACCGCGCACACCGGAACACCGGAGGAACGCCGACGGGCCACGGGCACCCGGCCCGTGGCCCGTCGGCGTGCGCGGCGCGGTCGGGCCCGGGCCCCGGTCGGCCCCGGTCGGCCCCGGTCGAGCCCGCCGGTCCGCGGTCGCCCCCGGGCCCCGGTCAGCGCCGGCTCCGGTCGAGGTCACGCCAGAAGTCCTCGCCGCTCTTGCGGTTCTCATAGGAGGTCGGGACCGAAATCGCGAGCACGCTCGGCGCCACGACGAGTGTGTAGGTCTGGTACGGGTAGGGCGAGAAGTTCATCAGCCGGCGCCCCCGGTCGTCCGCGTCCATCTGGAACGGGTTGTTCGCCCCCGTTCCCCAGGGGTGGTTCGGGCCGACGGAGTCGGCCCACGCCGCGTCGAAGTCGGGGAACGGGCCCTGGTACGTCTTCTCCTGGAGCGCATGGCCCAGCTCGTGCGCGTGGGTGTGGAGGTATTCGAGATAGTCGTCGCCGATCTGGCCGTAACTCGCCTTCTCCCTGAAGGTGACGACACCGTGGTACTCGAATGCCGGGGCGCCGGTACCGACCCGGTCGAGCACGTAGCCGGTCCGGCTGATGTCCGCCGTGCCTCTGGCGCGTTCGGAGAACATCTGGTGTGCCTGCCTGATCTGGCGGGGGTTGTCGCCGCTCGTCCAGAACCCGGTCATCATGACCCGGTTGGCGATCATCGTGCCGAGCCACGACCCGACGGCGCCGGCCGCGGCCGCCGCCACCATGTCCCAGTTGCCGAGGGCGAGGCCGTCCGTGACGCCGGCGATCAGAGGGAGTGAGGACAGTCCCGTCAGCACCGACATCACGGCCTGCTGCATGACATGGCCGCCGATCATCACGCTCGCCGCTGAAATGCCCCAGACCGCGAGGCCGCCGATCGCGCCGCTGAACCCGCCGAGCAGACCGCCGATCACGGCGCCCTTGGCGCCACCGTCGATGCCGCCGGCCACCGCGCCGCCCGCGAGTCCGCCCACGAGCCCCGCGAGGAACGGATTCCCGGCCGACACGACGAAGGTGACGGCTCCTGCCAGCCCCCCGATCAGCCCGCCGAGGACCGAGCCGAGTAGCGACAGGCCCGACGGATCGGCGTACACGACCGGGTTGTTCGCCCCGTACGCGTAGAGGTTGAAGCACTGCGGGCTGCTCACGGCCAGCGACGGCGCGCCGAGATAGAGCGGGTCGGGGCTGGTGAAGCGGCCGATCTCCGGCGCGTAGTGGCGCGCGCCGAAGTGGTAGAGGCCGCTGATGTCGTCGAGTGTCCGGCCGCCGAACTGCGGCGGAACCCCCGGGCCGGTCGCGGGGCCCGCCTCGCCGAAGGGGTGGAAGAAGCGCGTCGCGGCGAGGGCGCCGGCCGCGTCGGTCGTCACGACGACATGGCCGAGCTCATTGCCGTGGAGATACGTTCGTCCGGCGGCCCGGTCGACCGCGAGGGGTGTGCCGCCGGCCGACAGGTAGCGCCGGACCGTGCCGTCGTCGTCCTCTTCGTAGAGGCCGGCGAGGAAGAGGGTCCGGCGGGTGGTCCCCGCGAGCGTCCCGGTCCGCCAGACGCGTTCCCCCGCCGCGTTGCAGCGGTACTCCACCCGCGCGCCGTCGGACCGTCGCACGTGTGCGAGCCTGCCGAACGCGTCGTAGCCAAGGTCGCGCCCGGGCAGGTGCACGATGTTGCCGTTGGCGTCGTGACGGTAGAGCGGTACCGGCGCGCCGTCCACCCTGATCCCGGCGATCCGGTTCGAGCCCGGCGGGTCGTACTCGATCGGGGCCGCGCCGTGGGTCGGGTAGCGCCGGATGTTGCCCGCCGCGTCGTAGGCGTACTCGCGGACGTACGCGGGAACGGACGGCGAGCCACCGCCGGCTGCCTCCAGCAGCCGGTAGCGGGCGTCCAGCACGAAGCGGCGCGAGTGCGGTGCGCCGGGGCCGGGCGGGAGCCCGTCGATCTGGGCGAGCACGTTGCCGGCCCTGTCCCTCCGGTACGTCGTGTCGTGCAGCGGCTCGCCCCCGGGGCCGACGACACGCAGACGGTCGAGGAAGTGGGTCGAGGGACTGTAGGTGAGGTGCGTCGACACGCCGTTCGCGAACCGCAGCGAGGTACGGCGTCCGAGGGCGTCGAAGGTGGCCTCGTCGAGGGCCCCGGGTATCGCGACGAGCTGCCCGGCGCGGTTGTACCGGTAGGCGGCCTCGAAGCCGTCCGGGTACCGGATGCCGGCCACCCGGCCGTTCGCGTCATACCGGTGTTCGAGGGTCCAGCTCCTGCCGGAGGCGTTCAGGGTGCGCCGTGTCGTGCGGCCGCGCGCGTCGTACTCGAAGGTCCAGTCGCCCGACTCGTCGTGGACCGCGCAGAGCCGGCCGACGCCGTGCGGCAGGTCCGTCGCGTCGTAGACGTACCGGTGTACGAGGACGCCGTCGGCGCTCGTCGCGGTCGGCCGGTCGAGGGCGTCGTAGGAGGTGTCGACCCGCGCCCCGGCGGCGTCGACCGACCGGACCGTCCGGCCGGCGGCGTCGAAGTAGAAGCGGCGGAGCCCGGCGTCGCGGTGGTCGAGGACGAGCCGGTTGCCGACCTGGTCGAAGCTCTGGGCGACGATGCGCTCGCCGTCGGGGCCCACCGCCTCGACGAGACGGCCCCCTTCGTCGTAGCGGTACCCGTGGTGTGTGGTCGTGCCGTGGTGTGCCGTCGTGCCGTCGTGCGTGGTCGTGCCGTGCTGTTCGTCGACGCCGACGAGCCGGCCCCAGCCGTCCAGGTGGTAGGTGGTCGGCGTGTCGAAGAAGCCGCGTGCGATGTTCTCGGGCGAGTCGTCGGTGTCGTTGGCGTCGTAGCCGACGGTCCGGAAGCCGTCGTGGACGACGCGGGTGCTCCGTCCTCCCGGGAGATCGGTCGCCACGACACGGCCGATCGCGTCGTAGCGCAGTACGGTCGTCGCGGTGCCGGGCGCGGGGCCGAAGTCGAGGGAGTCCGCGAACGTCGGATCGCCCCGGAGCCGGTTCCAGCCGCGGGCGTTCCGCTCCTCGCGGGCCGAGACGAGCACGGTGGACCCGTCCACCGCCGAACGGACCTGCTGTGCCTCGCCGCTGCCGTTGTAGTAGGTGCGGCGGCAGGCGGGAGGCGTCCCGGTGCCGAGCTTCTGCCGCAGTTCCGTGTACGGCGGGGATCCGGGCGCAAGGTCGCCGAGGTGGTACACGACCCTTTCGCTCGGATCGTCGAGTGAGTCACCCGGCAGCGCGAGGCGGGTGACGCGGCCGAGCGCGTCGAAGGCGCACCGGGTGACCGAGCCGTTGGGGTCGACGACGTGTTCGGGTTGCAGGGCGGCGTCGTCCCAGGAGAGCCGCGTCACATGGCCGGCCGGGTTCTCGACACGGGTCGGGAAGACCCCGTCGGGATCGTAGGAGATCGTCGTCTCGTGGCCCAGCGGATCACGCGAGGCGGAGAGGTTGGCCCGCGCGTCGTAGGCGTAGCGGCAGGCGTCGGCCCATACGGCGCCGTCCTCGATCCGGTAGCCGAGCGAGGCGGCGGTCAGTCCCTGCGGACCGTAGTGCGCGTCGAACTCACCGGTCCCGAGGACGCGAACGCTGTGGCGTGTCACGCGACCGGACGTGGCACGGCCGAGTGGCAGCCCGGCGAAGGCGGGCCCGTCGTAGTAGGTGCGTGTCTCGCGGACGACGGTGCCGTCGTCCCTCGTCTCCACGAGCCGTGCGGGAAGCGAGGTCGGGGAGCCGTCCGGGCGGCGGGCGAACTCCGTCTCGCCGGTCAGGGCCAGTGGCCGGTCGCCGTTCGCCGTCGACCGGTCTCGCACCACGTTGCCGCGCTCGTCGACGTCGTAGGCGTGTTCGACGACGACCGGCTCGCCGCTCGTGGCCGGTGCCTCGCTCCGGGTGGCGGCCCGGTGGACGGTGACCACCGGCGTGCCGTCGAGGCCGTGGTCGGCGACGGTCGCCGTCCAGACGGTCGCCGAGCTGCGCAGCACCGGACCGTCGAGGGCCTGCTGCCGCATGTCCAGCAGCTTTCCCCACCGTGCCACGGCGAGCGCCCGGTCGTCCCGGTCCAGACCGGCGGTCGGCGTGGTGTCGAAGCGCATGGTCGTGAGGAGGCCCGGGGCCGAGGAGTCGCCGTGCTCGATGAGGTCGACACCGCCGAAGCCGGCGAAGCGACGCTCGTCTCCGTCGTAGAGGCCGTCGTGGTAGCGGATCTCCAGCCTGCTGCCCGGCCCGGCGAGGGGGTCCTCCTGGCGTATCTCCGCGACCACCTGGACCGGGAAGGGCAGGAAGGTCTCCCAGGGCCGGCCGCTGCGGCGGTCCTGCGCGGCGAACCGGCTGGAACTCCGGTAGCCGACCGTCGTCTTCTTCCCGAGTCCGTTGTCGACGGTGGTGAGGAGATACGGCTTCCGCTCACCGGCCAGATCGAGATAGAGGTAGCGCGTGTCGGGGCGGATGTGCTCGCGATGGCCCCACAGCACACCGGCCGTGCCCGAGCCGAGCATGTCGGCGACGCCGAGTTCGGCCCCGCCGGGGGGCGGTGTGTTGCGGAGCCGGACGGGATCGGCGAATGCCGCGCCGAAGCGGTTGATCCAGATCGTCACGGTGCCGGCGTCGACGACGACGAGGTCCGCCACTCCGTCCCCGTTGACGTCCGTCATGAAGACATGGCGCGGCCGGGTCGGGCGGACGAAGGCCGGCGAGTGCGCGAGCACCCGCCGGCGGCCCCACCGGCCGAGGCCCTCGTACGGCCAGTAGCTGACCTCGCCGGACTTCACCAGGACGATGTCGGCGAGGCCGTCGCCCGTCATGTCGGCGAGGTGGACACGCGGATCGGCCAGTGACACATCGGGAAACACGTCGAGGTCGCGCACCCGGGGAATCGGCGGCAGCGCCTCCCATCCGTCGGTCCCGCGGTTCAGGTGCAGGACGAACGCCGCCGGGGTCGTGCGCAGCAGGTCGACGCGGCCGTCGGCGTCGAGGTCCACCAGGCGGTTGTGCGGATCGTTGAGGCTGTAGGCCGGCGCGCGGCGGTAGCGCCGGAACCGCCCCCAGGTCGCCTGCCCGGTCCGGGGAAAGAAGCCGGGAGCCGGCCCGTCGGCGACGAGCACGTCGACGGCGCCGTCCCCGTCGAGGTCGCCCAGGCCGGTGCCGGGTGCGCCGAGGTGGACACCGCCGGGGAGGCTGCGAATCCTTCTCGGCGCGTCGAAGGTGCCGTCCCCGTGGTTCGCCCAGTAGCGGTGCTGGGTGCCGTCGATCTGGACCAGGTCCGGGAGCCCGTCTCCGGTGCAGTCGACCAGGTCGACGCCGGGCGCCCCGAGCGGCACCGGATCGGCGCCGGGCCTGCCCTTGAGCGCCCGGCACCTGCCGTCCGGCGGCCGGAACGAGGTGTATCCGAACGTCAGCGGCGGCAGCGACTCGACCTCGTCGTCACGGTGACCGGTCAGGCGGACCTGATGAAGCAGCGACACGGGGGTCTCGTCCGGCTCGGTGTAGCTCAGCGCGTAGCGCCGGATCAGGCTCGCGCCGGCCGGGCGGACCCGGTGGATCTCGATCGCCGAGCAGCGCAGCACGGTCTCGATCGGGAAGCCGTGGCGGGCGGTGCCGAACACATCGGGGCGGGGCTCGTAGGTGAGCACCAGCCGGTACGGCCCGTACCGGATCTCCTTGAGGAAGAGGTTGTTGTGGTCGGCCAGATACCGGTAGCGGATGAGCTGGCCGTTGCGGTCCTCGGCTTCCTGCAACGCCCAGGCGAGGACCCGGTCCGGGTGCTCGGGGTGGGCGATCACCGCGTCGGCGTCGATGCCGAACCGCTGCGCGCCGCCTTCCTTCGGGAGGATCTCCCAGTGGTCGCCCCGCTCGATCCGCGCGAAGATCTCGTCGCGTTTCGGGCGGTAGCTGCCGTCGGCCAGCCGGACGAGTTCCCCGTGCAGGTCGTGCCGGTAGCCGTCGGTGTCGTCGTACCGGACGAAGCGCCGCTCCCCGTCGCGGTGGATCGACGGCACCCCGAGGGACCAGCCGAGGCCGAAGGCGCCGTTCGAGGCGCCCGAGTTGTAGGCGAGTGCCAGGGCCGGGCGCAGACCGGCGGGGCCGTTCGGCAGGCGCAGATCGAGCGTGTAGCTGCCGGTACCGCAGTTGTAGTCGGCCACGAAGGCGCCGCCGAGCCCGCGGAGGTCGCCGCCGCCTTTCGGAAGGCTGACGGCCTGCGGTGACACGCCGGACAGGTGCGGCATCGTCGCTCCCTCGTGTCGTGGTGGGGCGGATGGCTACACGTCACGCACCCGTAGGTCGTGGAAGAGCGCGGTCGGGTTCTTCCACGCGAGGAACCCGAAGCGGCCGGCCGAAGCGATGGAGCCGTCCGTTCCGGAGAGGACGGGTACCCCGTCCAGCGCCACGACCAGCGTGTCGTCGACGGCGGCGAAGGCGAGTTCACAGGTACGCCCCGGGGTATGGCCCGTGGTGCGGTCGACTGCCGGTGTGCCGAGTTCGGCGAAGACTCCGGCGACCTTCCTGCCGATACGCCGGTAGCCGAGGTCCGCGTCCATGAGGAAGTAGTAGTAGTTGTCCGGGTCCAGGTAGCGCAGAACGACACCGATCCCGTTGCCGTCGGAGGCGAGGCGTGTCCGCAGCACCAGGTTCCGGCGTACGGGCCAGGTGTCCGGCTTGCCGAGCAGCAGTGTTCCCGGCTTGGCGGGGCCCGTGTTCTGGAGAGCCGGGTCGTACACGGTCCCCTGCTGGCGAACCACCCCGCGGCCCGCGTCCCAGTTCCAGACACCCGGCCCGTGCACCGCGCCGGGGTCGTCGACGGCGTCGAAGCCCGCCGGCGGATCCGTCGTGAAGTCGCTCCCGGCGGCCGAGCGTCCGCGTGGTGTGTAGGTGTAGTCGGCGAAGTACGCGAGGTTCTGGACCTTGTCCCATCCGAAGCCGGCGGCGAAGGCCGGGCCGTTGAGCTCCGGGTCGATGCGCAGGGTCCAGGATCCGGTGAGCGGGCGGCCCCGCAGCGGCGCCAGTGCCGCGCTGCCGGTTCCGACGAGCCCGTGCGCGTCCGTCGTCGCGCTCACGCTGACTCCGCCGGCCTCGGCGGTCACGGTGATACCGGCGGGCGAGACGCCTTCGACGGTTTCGAGCGCGAGCTGGAGGTCGCGCACCTCGGGCGCCGTGTGGTGGAACGGCAGGCTCGCCTCGTCGAGGTCGAAGGTGAGCCGGCCGGTCGACTGGAAGTTGAAGAACTCGTCCGGGTACTGGAAGCGCAGCGCGAGACCGATCATCCGCTCGTCCCGGGCGACCGCCGCGAGTTCCGCCTTGACCGTGCTCGCGACGCGATCGCTGTAGTACGCGTCGTAGTAGAGGACGAGGTGGACGTTGGTGACGGTGCGGAAGTTGACATCGTTCACGTCGAGCGGCAGGTCGAGGGTCCAGCCGCCCGCGACACCGCAGTTCTCGAACGCGGCGAGCACCTCCTCGTCGGTGGCGGCGAACACGAATCCGTCGCCACGGAGGTCGAAGCGCGACAGGATCATCGTCTCGGGCCGCTGCACCCGCGTCTGGACGGTGCCGTCGCGGTTGCGGTCGAGGGAGATACCGCTGCTGGTCAGGGTGCCGTGCAGGCCGTCGGCGCCGACGATCCCCTCGATCACGACCTCGACACGGCGGAGCTTGCGCCGGTAGGTACCCGGATTCCAGCGGTCGAAGTCGTCGAGCGAGGTCTGGAAGTCGATCCGCCCGGTGTCCTGGAAACGCCGGAACTGGAAGGGGTAGCGGTCGGCGAGGGCGATGCTCACCTTGACCGGCGCCTTCTTCCCCGTGTCGAGCAGCCGGTCGTAGCTGAACTGGTCGATGTCGGCGAGCAGCAGATCAGCCGCGAGCAGGCCGTCGAGTTCGCTGCGCCCGTAGTCGAAGCGGATCCGGTTGACGCTGGTGTCGTACTCGAACTCGTAGGCCCGTTCCATCAGGAACGCGGCGCCGATGGCCCAGTCGAGATAGCGCCGGCTGATCTCGCGCTGGGTTTCCGCGAGATCGTCCCAGAGCTCCGGTGTGAGTTCCTGGTCCCGGAAGGCGTCGAGCTGGGCCACCGCCTGACGGGCACGCAGTTCGGCGAGCCGGCGCTGCGCCTCGGCGGCCTGTACGCCCTTTCGCGCCACCCGGACCTGCCCGTCGGCGATGCCCTTCTCGCTCTCAAGCTGCTCGATCTTGCGATCCATGTTGCGCAGCTCCAGGTCACGGGTGACCTTGCTGCGGCTGCGGTTCATGGTGCGGAGGATGTCCGCCTTCTCCACGTTCTTGACGTACTCGAAGGTGGAGGAGCCGAGCAGTCCGGTGTAGGTCTCGCGGACGTGGGTGAGCTGGATGCCGAGCTGCTGCGCGTAGTCCGGGCCGATGTGCACGCTGCCGGCGGGCGCGCTGAACGCGGCGCTGATCTCGTCGTAGAAGGCGCTCTGCTCGGAGACCGCCGCGTAGTCGGCCTGCGCGTCATGGGCCTGGGCGACGCGCTGCCGCGCGAGTTCGGCGCTCGCCTGTGCGACTTCCTGCTGCGCCTGGGCGAGCGAGACCTTCTTCTCCTCGACCTTCACGGCCGACTTCTGCGCGCCCACCGCCTGCTCAAGGGTCAGGCGCGTGAAGGCGTCCTTCTCGGCGGTGGCCTTGAAGTTGAGGTAGGCCCGTTCGGCCTGTATCGCCTGGTTGGCGAAGTAGCGTGCCTGGTTCTGCAGATAGCGCCAGGGATGGATGGGCACGAATTCGTCGGGGATCCCCAGGTAGTTGATTCCGTCGTCGATCTGCCGGAGGTTCGCGATCGCCTGGAGGAGAAGGGTCGTCCGCCGGAGGTCGAGGCCGTCGAAGTGGATCGGATCCGGGTTGTCCAGGAAGGTCCGCGTCTCCTCTGCCAGCGGCGCGAAGGCCCCCTCGTAGAGTGGGCCGCTCACCTCGAAACCACCCGGAACGATCTTGACGATACGCTCGTACGCGGCCTTCGCGGCCGCGGTGTTCTGCTGGCGGTAGAAGCGGTCGCCCTCGGCGAGAAAGGTCCGCGCGAGTTTCGCCCAGAGGATCGGCAGCTCGATGGCGAGGTTCAGGTACCGGTACCTGCCGGCCGAGACGAAGTACTTCGCGGCGAGATCGAAACGGCCCAGTGCGTGGTAGGTGTCACCGAGCGCGAGGGGCAGGACGAAGCCGCGGACGTGTCCGAGGTACGTGGTGAAGACGTCGAGCCTGGCCAGGTCGACCGTCAGCGCCTCCACCGCCGTGGCGTCGATCCGCGGACGGAAGAGGGCGTCCTCCAGCTCGGCGGCCCCGGCGGCGAGAGCGAGGGTGATCGCGCCGTCCCTGGTCGTGACCGTGAGGTGGTCGAGCGGCGACACGCCTCCGGTCGCCAGGTGGTCCCAGGCGACTCCGGACTTCATCAGGAGCGGCAGGCCGGCGGCGCCGACCGGCCGCGTCACCTCGGCGCTGCCGGGGTTCAACGCCTGCGTCACGCTCATGGTGTCCATGGCGGGCAGGCGGTTCACGGCCGAGGCGAAGTACCGTGCGGCCTCGGCCGGTTCTCCGGCGAGGCTGCTCACCACGCCCAGGTTGTGGCGGGTCGCCGCCTGCGCCTCGGGCTGGTCCAGGTCCTGGTAGATCTCGCTCGCGTACGAGAACCCCTCCCGTGCGCCGTCGATGTCTCCCTCGGCGAGCGCGATGGCGGCGGTGAGCACCGTGCCGGCTGCCCGCTGCTCGTCGTTCGCGAGAGCGAGCAGCTCCTCGGCGTACCGGCGGGCGGGTTGAAGCTCGCCCTGACGGAGCAGGGACGCGCTTGTCTCCTGCATCCGCAGGACTTTGCCGGCGCTGCCCGCGTAGTGGTCCGTCAGCTCCACGAGCTCGGCCGGCGGGTCCAGCGGGGGAACGATGTGTGCCGTCGGGCCCAGGGACGGACGCAGCCGGTGGATCTGCACACTGGCTTCGAGCAGTGCGGGCACGAGGTCGAGGTCGAGGAGCCGGTCGGGGGCGTACTCCGCCATACCCTGCGGGAACGTGGGGAGGATCAGCTTCGGCAGCAGCTCCCACGCCGCGAGGTAGTGCGACCGGGCGCTTTCGTAGCGTTGCCTGAAGTACGCCCGGTTCCCGTCGAGTATGTGCGCCTGGATCTGCTTCTCGAGCGAGCCGGACGGTGCGGGGCCTTCGCGGGCGTCAGGGCGGAGAACCTTGATGCTGTACAGCTCGATGGGATGCGCTGCCATGCTGATTCGCCCTTGCCGCCGAAGCCGGCTCGCCCTTGGATCCTTGATCCTTGAACGGGAGGGACGCCGGTATGCGGTTCCCTCTCTCCTCCGGTGTACATCGCCGCACCTGAGCCCGCATCTTCGCGCCGGGTCGCACGGCTACCGGGCCGGGTCGCGCCCGGTCCTCCGCGGGCCCCGCCCCGCCCGTCACCGCCGCGCCGTCGCCGGCTCCGGGCGCCCCGCCCGGCTGCCGCCGCCCGCCAGGTCCGCCTCCGTGAGGCCGATCTCCGCGAGGATCTCGGCGGTGTGCGCCCCCACCGCCGGGGCCGGGGCCGGGACGGGCGGGGGCGGGGTGCGGTCGAAGCGGGGGGCGGGGGCCGGCTGGACGATGCCGTCCGCGCCGATGTGCACGCCCCGGGCCCGGTGGTGCGGGTGGCGTTCCGCCTCGTGGAGGGTGAGGACGGGCGTCACGCACGCCTCGGTGCCCGCGAAGGCGGCCGCCCAGGCGTCCCGTGTCCGGGTGCGGAAGCGGGCGGCGAACCGTTCCCGCAGGGCGGGCCAGGCGGCCGGGTCCGACCGGTCGGGGACGGTGGCCGGGTCCAGGCCGAGGCCGGTCAGGAGCGCCGCGTAGAAGCGGTCCTCCAGTGCGCCGACCGCGATGTGGCGCCCGTCGGCGCAGGCGTACACGTCGTAGAACGGGGCGCCGCCGTCCAGGGTGTTGGTGCCGCGCTCCGGCTGCCACTCCCCCGCCGCGGTCGTCGCCGCGAGCATGCCCAGCAGTGCGGCCGTCCCGTCGACGATCGCGCTGTCCACGACCTGGCCGCGCCCCGAGCGCCCGCGCTCCTGGAGGGCGGCGAGGATACCGAAGGCGAGCGGGAGTCCGCCGCCCGCGAAGTCGCCGAGGAGGTTGAGCGGCAGGACGGGCGGCCCGCCCGCCCGCCCGATCGCGTCCAAAGCCCCGCTGAGCGCCAGGTAGTTGATGTCGTGTCCGGGCTCCCGCGCCAGCGGCCCGTCCTGCCCCCAGCCGGTCATCCGCCCGTACACCAGGCGCGGGTTGCGGGCGAGGCAGAGTGCCGGGCCGACGCCCAGCCGCTCGGCGACGCCCGGCCGGTAGCCCTCCACCAGGACGTCCGCGCCGTCCACCAGCCGGAGCAGGGCGTCCACCGCGGCCGGGTCCTTGAGGTCGAGGGCCACCGAGCGGCGCCCCCGGTCCAGCACCCGGTGCCAGGAGCCGAAGGCCCGGGGCGCGCCGGGCCGGTCGACGCGGACGACGTCGGCCCCCAGGTCGGCGAGGAGCATGCAGGCGAACGGCGCGGGGCCGATCGCGGCGAGTTCCAGGACGCGCAGCCCGCTCAGCGGACCACCGGTCCCCTGTGTCTGTGTCTGTGTCTCCGTCTCCATGGCCGGAGGCTAGGAACGGGGCCTTCAGGTGCCCTTGAGCGTGACTCCATCAGGGGCTGAGGGTGCGGGGTGACACTGCTCGCCCTGCGGCCCTCCCATGCCGACCGAAGGGACTCACGACGATGACGACCAGCACCAGTCCGTCCGGCGCCGATTCCGAGACCGCGCCCAAGACCTTCCCGTACCAGCGCGGCTGCCCGTTCAGCACGCCGCCCGAGTACCCGGAGATGATCGAGAAGGACGTCTCCCAGGTCACCCTGACCGGTTCCGGACTGCGGATCTGGACGGTGACCGGTTACCACACGATCCGTCAGCTGCTCACCGACCCCCGGGTCAGCGCCTCGCGCAAGCACGACAACTTCCCCTTCTACTTCATCGCGCCGCCGGAGTTCCGCACGGAGACCTCCTTCATCGGCTACGACGGCGAGCAGCACACCAAGACCCGCCGGAAGGCGGCCCTCACCTTCACCAGCCGCCAGGTGAAGAAGCTGCGCCCGCGCATCGAGGAGATCGTCGACGAGCACATCGACCGGATGCTGGCCTCGCCGCCGCCGGTCGACCTGCACCACGCGTTCTCGCTGCCCGTGCCGATGACGGTGATCTGCGAACTCCTCGGCATACCCCACGACAAGCACGACTTCTTCATCAAGCACGGCACCGCCCTGCTCGGCGGGCACAGCTCGGCCGAGGAGCGCCAGGCCGCGATCGTCGAGGTCAACGCGTACGTCGACGACCTGATCCAGCTCAAGAAGCGGGAGCCGGGCGAGGACCTGCTCAGCCGGGCGATGGCGGACTACGAGGCGTCCGGCGAGGAGTACACCGACCGCGACCTGTTCAACATGGTCCGGCTGCTGATGAACGGCGGCCACGAGACCACCGCCAGCCAGATCTCCCTCGGCACGGCCTGCCTGCTGGAGAACCCGGAGCAGCTGGAGCAGTTGAAGGCGGACCCGTCCCTGGTGAAGCCGGCCGTGGAGGAGCTGATCCGGATCGCGACCATCGGCGACACGGCGGTGCCGCGCGTCGCGCTGGAGGACATCGAGATCGGCGGGGAGGTCATCCGCAAGGGCGACGGCATCCTCTGCCTCGGCCTCGCCGCCAACCGCGACCCGGAGGTCTTCCCGGAGCCGGAGAAGGTCATCCTCAGCCGCGGCAGCCGCAAGCACCTCGGCTTCGGCCACGGCGTGCACCACTGCATCGGGGCGGACCTGGCCCGGCTGGAGCTGGAGATCGTCTGGAGCAAGCTGTTCCAGCGCATCCCGACCCTGCGGCTGGCCAAGCCGTTCGCGGAGATCCCGCGCAAGGAGGGCGCCGTGATCTACGGGCTGTGGGAGCTGCCGATCACCTGGTGAGGCCGCGCGGCCGGCACGCGGTCGGGACGCGGCCAAGGCGCAGTCGGCACGCGGTCGGCGCGTGATCGCGCGCGCGATCAGGAACAGCACTCAGGCAGGCAGCACACGCACGGTCCGAGTCCGAGGAGGACACCCATGGCCAAGATCACCTACCGGAGCCCGGACGGCACCGACACCGTCGTCGACGTCGCCTCCCCCGGCACCGTGATGCGCGGCGCGAAGCTCAACAACATCGACGGCATCGAGGCGCAGTGCGGCGGTTCCGCCCAGTGCGGCACCTGCCACGTCTACATCGACGAGGCCAACACCCTGCCCCTGCCGCCCATGCACGAGGTGGAGGACGACGTGCTCTACGGCACGGCCAGCCCCCGCCGCGAGACCAGCCGGCTCAGCTGCCAGCTCCCCGTCAGCGACGACATGGACGGGCTGCTGGTGCATCTGCCGGAGGCGCAGTCCTGATGGGCGCGCCCTCGGTCGTCGTCATCGGCGCGGGGCAGGGCGGCGCGGAGACCGCCGCCGCCCTGCGCAGCCGGGGCTTCTCCGGCCGGATCACCCTGGTCGGCGCGGAGGACGCCCTCCCGTACCAGCGCCCGCCGCTCTCCAAGGGGTACCTCACGGGGAGCACCCCGGCGGACGAACTGGACCTGCGCCCGCGGTCGTTCTACGAGGCCCAGGACATCGAGCTGATCACCGGCACCCCGGTCACCGAACTCGACCCGGGCGGCCAGCGGGTGACCCTCGCGCGGGGCGGCGGGCGCGGGGTGCGGCTGCGCTACGACCATCTCGTCCTGGCGACCGGCGCGCGGCCGCGGGTGCTGCCGCTGCCCGGCGCCTCGCTCGCCGGGGTGCACACCCTGCGGGATCTGCGGGACGCCCTCGCGCTGCGCGCGGAACTGCGGCCGGGGGCGCATCTGCTGGTCGTCGGCGCGGGCTTCGTCGGGCTCGAACTCGCCTCCACGGCACGGCTGCTGGGCCTGGAGGTCACCGTCGTCGAGGCGGGGGCGCGGGTCATGGAGCGGTCCGCCAGCGCGGCCCTGGCCGAGCATCTGACCGCCGAGCACCGCGCCCGGGGCACCCGGATCCTGACCCGGCGCGAGGTCCTGGCCCTGCACGGGGACGGCACCGGCCGGGTGCGGGTCGCCGAGCTGGACGGCGGGGAGCGCGTCGCGGCGGACGTCGTCGTGATGGGCGTCGGCGTCCTGCCGCGGACCGAACTCGCCGCGGACGCGGGGCTTCCGGTGGGCGACGGCGTCCTCGTCGACGCGACGCTGCGGACCGCGGACCGGTCGGTGTACGCGATCGGGGACTGCGCCCGCTTCCCGAGCCCGCACGCGGGCCGCCCACTGCGGCTGGAGTCCGTCCAGAACGCCTCCGACCAGGCGCGCAGCGTGGCGGGCGCGATCTGCGGGGACGCGCCGGGGCCGTACGCGGCGGTGCCGTGGTTCTGGACCGAGCAGTGCGGGCTGCGCGTGCAGCTCGCGGGCATCACCGCCGGTCACGACCGCACGGTGGTCTCCGGGGACGTGGCGGGCAGGCGCTTCTCGGTGTTCTGCTTCGCCGGGGACCGGCTGCTCGGCACGGAGTCGGTCAACCGCCCCGCCGACCATATGATCACCCGCCGGCTGCTGGCGGAGGGCGGGGAGGCGCTGCCTGGGCCGGCGGAGGTGGCCCGGCCGGACTTCGACCTGAAGGCGTATCAGCGGGCGCGGCAGCCGCAGTAGCGGCGTACGTCGACGGCCCGTCCGCCGCCGGACCGGGAAGCCGGGCAGCCCCTCGGGGGCGGCCCGGCTTCCGGCTTACGGCGTAAGGCGCTTGACCCCGATGGCCGGAACATGACGATGCGGTGGCCGGAATTCGACGCGGGCTCGACAGGCGTTCGAGGCGGGTGCGCGACGCTGGGCCCATGGCAACCACCTCGCGTACGGAACCTCCGCGTACGGCACCCGGCGCCACCCTCCACGCCGACCTCCCCGCGCCCGCGCCCGTCGGGGCGTGGGCGGCCGAGGTGCGCCGGGGGACGGAGACCTCGGAGGTCGTCCTCCACCTCACCGCGGACGGCCGCGCCTTCCTCTCCACCGGCGGCGCCGGCCACTGGGACCCGGCCGGGCCGGGGAGCTTCGCCTTCCGCGTCGCCGAACCCCTCTACGACGAGCGCGGCCCCGCGGGGGGCGCGTGCGTCGCCTGGGTGGACATCGACCAACTGGCCGTCCTCGACGGGGACTCCTTCCACAGCACGGGCACCTCCGTGGTCCGCGACGCGACCACCGGCCGCGTCCTGCGCACCAAGCGCGTCGAACTGCGGGCCCGGGCTGCTGCTTCTTTCTGAGGGCTCGGTTCGCCTCCGGGCGCTTTCAGCGGATGCCGACGGTCGGCCGTGCCCGGACCCTCGTTCCTCGGGTCCTGCGCGCGGCCTCCCTTTCGACACCCGCGCGCCCTTCGGCTCACTCGCCGAACCGGAACGGGGCGGACGCCCGGCCCGGGCCGGGCTGCGCGGACTCCCAGGCGGGAGGGCTCGACCACGACCCTTCTCCGGGCGGACGCCGAAGCCGGCCCTCCAAGAGACCCACTCCGACACGCAAGCACCCGCCCAAAGGCCCTCTCCGGGCAGATGCCGCGCCCGGGCCCACCGAACCCGCTCCCACGCGCGAGCGCCCGCCCCCAACGCCCTTGGCCCCGCCCCCGGGAGCGCGGGGCGGGGCCTGTAACGAGGGGCGGGGTCAGACGGGGACGTCCGAGCGGTGCGCCGGGCCCGGGGACACCGGCGTCCCCGCGTCACCCGGCCCGGCGGACGCCTCCGCCGGGGCCCGGTCCGGGTCGACCGGGCGACCCCCGGACGCCGCCTCCGCGGCCGCCGCCTCCGCCGTCTCCGGGTCGACCGGCTCCACGTCCCGGAGCATCAGGACGACGAGGACGGCCGCCAGCACCACCAGCACCGCGCCGATGACCGCGTTCACATGCAGCCCGTCCACGAAGGCGGACCGCGCCGCCGCGACCAGGGCCGCGCCCGCGTCGCCCGGCAGGGAGCCCGCCGCGCCGAGGGCGCCGCCGAGGGTGTCCCGGGCGGTCTCCGCGACCGCCTCCGGCACCCCGGACGGCATGGTGTCCGTGAGCTGCGCCCGGTACACCGCCGTGCCGACGCTGCCGAGGACGGCGACGCCGATCGCCATGCCGAACTCCTGGTTGGTCTCCGAGATCGCGGAGGCGGCCCCCGCGCGCTCGGGCGGGGCCGCGCCCACGATCATGTCGACGCCCAGGATCGACATCGGGCTGATCCCCAGCGCGAAGACCACCGTGCCCGCGGCCATCAGCCCCAGGTCGTCGGAGCCGTCGAGCAGGGTGAACATCAGGAAGCCGATCGCCGCGACGACCAGGCCGCCGCCCATCACGAACGCCGGCCGGGACCGCTTGACCAGCGCCGGGGTCACCGCCGCGGCCGCGATCATCGCGGCCGTCTGCGGCAGCGTCCACAGACCCGCCTCGAACGGCGAGAGCCCCAGCACGAGTTGCATGTACTGGGAGAGGAAGAAGAACAGGCCGGACATCGCGAACAGCGACAGCGTCAGGGTGGTCAGCGAGGCGCTGAACGCGCGGTCCGCGAAGAGCCGCAGATCGAGCAGCGGATCGGTGAGGGCACGCTGCCGGCGGACGAAGACGTACCCGAGGAGCAGGCCCGCCGCCAGGACCAGCGCCGGCACCGGGGCGAGGCCGTCCTTGGCCAGTTCCTTGACGCCGTACACCAGGCCGATCATCGCGGCCACCGACAGCGCCACGCTGGGCAGGTCGAGGCGCCCGGGGGCCGGGTCGCGGTACTCGGGCAGCAGGATCGGGCCGACGACGAGCAGCAGGACCATCGGCGGGACGCCGAGCAGGAAGACCGAGCCCCACCAGAAGTGCTCCAGCAGGGCGCCGCCGACCAGCGGCCCCAGGGTCATACCGACGGTGAAGCTGGACATCCACACGGCGATGGCGCCCGTGCGCTGGCGCGGGTCCTGGAACATGTTGCGGATCAGGGCCAGCGTGGACGGCATCAGGGTGGCGCCCGCGATGCCCAGCAGCGCCCGGTTGGCGATGAGCATCTCCGCGCTCGTCGACCAGGCCGCGACCAGGGACGCGACGCCGAACGCGGCGGCGCCGATCAGCAGGAGCCGCCGCCGTCCGATCCGGTCGCCGATGACGCCCATGGCGATCAGGAAGCCCGCGACGAGGAAGCCGTAGACGTCCAGGATCCACAGCAGTTGGGAGCTGCTGGGGGCCAGGTCGGCGCTGAGCTGCGGAACGGCCAGGTACAGGACCGTGACGTCCATCGAGATCAGCAGGGTGGGCAGCGCCAGGACGGCGAGTCCGGTCCATTCCCGCCTGCCTGCCCGGGGGACGGGTGCGGTGGGCCGGGCTGCTTCGGTCATGAGGTTCCTCCGTACGGACTTCGGGGGTTCAGTGCCGGGCCCGCCGCGCCGCTGCCGATGACCGAGAGCAGCGTGCGGGCCTGGACGTTGAGGTAGTAGCCGTGCCGGGCGAGTGCGCCGAGCTGGGCGGGGGTGGCCCACTGGTAGCCGGGCGGCGGGACGTCCGGGACCTCGGGCCGGCCGTCGGCCGCCGCTTCGGGCGCCTCGACGATCAGATAGCGGCTCTCGGCGTCGAGGAAGCGTCCGCCCTCCTCGGAGAGGACGGCCTCGTAGTGGACGCGGTCGGGGCTCGCGCCGAGCACGGTGTCGAGGAAGAGCGGCCGGTCGTCGCCGGAGAGCTGGGTGTGGTTCTCGGGGACGCACTGCACGGTCGGCGCGAGTTCCACCCCGTGGTTGAGCCCGGCCTCGGTGCGGGCCTGCACCAGGACGTGCGGGACGCCGTGGAAGCGGCGGACGACGAAGGCGGCGACGCCCCGGCCGATCGGTTCGATCAGCGGCTGGGTCCAGCCGGTGACCTCGCGGCTGCCGGCCTGCACGGCGACCGCGACCACCCGGAAGAAGCGCTGGTCGTCGCGTTCCAGGTGCCAGTCGTCGCGCCGCCAGCCCTCCAGCCCGTCGAGCGGGACGCGCTCGGCGAGGACGTACGGGGAGCGTTCGGCGGCGAACCAGGACAGCAGCTCGGTGCCGGACCGGACCGCGCCGAGGTCGGCCGGGTCGGCGGGGTCGGTGATCGGCGCGCCGGCCAGGACCGAACGGGCGTCCATGTTGACGAAGTTCTCGCGGTGCAGGAGTTCGCCGATCTGGCCGAGGGTGAGCCAGCGGAAGTCGTCGTGCGGAGGGATGTCGTCGAAGATCTCGACGATCATGTTCCGGTTGCTCTTGCGGAAGAACCAGGCGCCGTGCTCGGACTGGAGGGCGTCGGCGAGGACGCGTCCGCCGGTGCGCTCGGGCTCCAGGAACCGGTCCAGATGGGGGACGGAGGCGCCCCGGTGGACCTTGAGGTAGTTGCTGCGGGTGGCCTGGACGGTCGGCGAGAGCTGGAGCAGGTTCGGGTTGCCGGGCTCCATCTTGGCCTGCATCAGGAAGTGCAGGACGCCGTCGAACTCCTTGGCCAGGATGCCGAGGACGCCCACCTCGGGCTGGTTGATGATGGGCTGCTGCCAGCTCCGGTACGGCCCGCCGTCGACGCCGACCCGCAGCCCCTCGACGGTGAAGAAGCGCCCGCTGTCGTGGCCGAGGTTCCCGGTGCCGGGCCGGAAGGACCAGCCGGTGAGGTCGGCGAAGGGGATGCGCCGGACGGCGAAGTGGTGGGCGCGTCTGCGTTCCTCGAACCAGTCGGCGATCTCCTCGGTCCGGATGAACGCGCCCGCGCCGGTGGCCGCGGCGGAGCGCGCGAGGCGGGGCGCCAGCGGCGGGCCGGTGTCGGGTGACGGTGGGAGGGCCCCGGGCGGCAGGCCCGTGGACGGCGGGCGCAGCAGGGTTCCCGCGCCGGCGGGCCCCGCGTGGACGGCGGTGGACATGGCAGGCTCCTATGGGTGGTCAAGCGGCTGGGGTGTGCCCGGCCCCGGGGTGTCCGGCGGCCGCCGGACGTCCCCCGGTCCCGTGGGGCCTCCCGGAACGGTGGTTCCGGAAGCCGCCGTACGGATCCGCCGGGCGCGCGTGCTCCCTGAGCGAGCGGGTCGGTGGGTGGGGTGGTCGGACGGGCAGGGCGCCGCCGCCCGGAGGGGGTGGGGCCGACGGGCCCCGGGCCGCGCGGCCGGCGCCTCACTCCGGGGCGGGTCCCAGGAGCGCGGTGGCGTGGCTCTTCGCCGCGGAGGTCTCGTACTGGAGCGCGACATGGCTGGTGGCGGAGGTGATGTCCCGCCAGTGGCGCTGGAGTTCATGGGCCTCGCCGAGTCCGCCGGTGCCCGCGAGGGCGACGAGCAGCCCGGCCGCGTCGCGGAGTATCTCGGCGGCGGTGGTGGCGTTGCGCTCGGCGCGGGCCAGCAGGCCGCGGTCGAGCTTGTGGGTGTCGGCGGTGGCGGCGTTCTCCTCGACGAGGAGCCGGGCCGCGGCGATCAGACCGGCCGCGCGGACGAGCTTCACCTCGTTGGCGGGGGTCCGGCGGCGGCCGGTGACGGTCGCGGCGGCCGCGTCCAGGGCGCCGAGGGCGGAGCCGACGACGGGGGCGACGAACGGCAGTCCGGCGACGGCCTGGAGGGGCACGTTGTGGACGGGCCGGTCGGAGGAGCTGTTGCGGCCGGTGAGGAGTTCCTGCCGGTCGAAGGAGAGGTGGTCGGCGACCAGGATGTCCTGGACGTTGACGGTGTGGCTGCCGGTGGCGCGCATGCCGACGCTGTCCCAGGTGTTGTCGACGGTCCAGGTGCCCCACGGGAGGGCGAAGAACCGCATGGCGGGCGGCCCTTCGCCGCCGGCGGCCGGGACGACGGCGCAGACCAGGGCCCAGTCGGCGAAGTCGATGCCGCTGACGTAGCCCCAGCGTCCGCTGAGCCGCCAGCCGCCGTCGGCCCGGACGGCGCGGCCGGCGGGCATCAGGGCGGTGGCGATCACGGTGTCCGGGCCGTCGGCCCACAGGGCCTTGCGCCCCTCCTGCGGGAGGTGGGAGGCGATCCGGCCGGAGTAGGCGGCCAGCGAGGCGTACCAGGCGGTGGACGCGCAGGACCGGGCGACGGTGGCGACCGCCTCGGTCAGCTCCGCGAACGTGCCCTCGGCGCCACCGTGTTCGCGGCCGACGAAGTGGCGGGCGAACCCGGCGTCGCGGACCGCGTCGGCGACCTCGCGGGCGAGCTTGCGGCTGCTGTCGGCGTCGGCGGCGTGGCGGGCCGCGAGGGCGCGCACGGCCTCGGCGGCGACGGTGACCGTGCCGGTGTCCGGCTGCTGTATGTCGTCGGCAGACATCCTCGTGACCTCCTGGCTGGGGAATGGATCGGGGTGGGGGTGGGTGCCGGGGTGGCGGGGTGGCGGGTGCGGGTGCGGTGGGCGCGCCGGGGCGGCTTACGGCGCGGGGGCGGGAACGGTGCTCGTGTCGCGCCGGGGCGGCTCGGGTGCCGGGCCCCGGGCGGCGGCCGGCCGCCGCCGGGCCGGAGCCCGGGACGGTCCGGGGCTCCGGCGCCGGGAGCGGGGCCCGGGCTGAGCGGACCCCCGGCCCCGGCCGCCGCGGCCCCGCGGGCCGCCCCCGCTCAGATCGCCTTGGCGAACAGCTCCAGCGTCTCGCCCGGGCTCGGCCCGTCCAGCGCCTTGAAGATGCGGTCGGCGCCCTCGCCGTGGCGCTCCAGGGCGACATGCGCCAGCTCGACCCGGGTGTGTGTGTCGTCCACACGTGTGAAGTCGACCTCGATACGGCTGGCCCGCTCGTCGTCCGGGATGGACTGCCAGTTGGCGTCGATCCGCCAGGTCATGACGAGCCGGCGGCCCGGCTCCCACTCCAGGACCCGGCCCCAGTCGATGCGGTTCCCCTCGACGTCCCACTCGTAGTAGTGGCCGCCCACACCCGGCTCGAAGGCCAGGCCGACCCGCTCCTTCTTCAGCAGGACATGGCTCGGCGGCCACCAGTCCTTGGGGCGCTCGGTGAACACCTTGAAGCAGTGCTCGGGCGTGGCCGCCACGGTCACCGACTTCCTCACATCAGGAATCGTCTGCTGCTCGGGCACACGCCCTCCTCGGTAGGTCCGACGCTGGACGCCTCGACGCTCACCGATCGCGCTGGACCGGGCGTGGACCCCGCGTGGAACCCCGGTCGAGGGGTCGGGCGCCGCGACGGACGCGGCGAGGGGCCCCAGCGGTACTCCGGCCCGGGCCGAGCGGCCCGCAAGGTTGCGGGTTCACGGTCGTCCCCACCACGGCGCCGAGCCGACGAACAGGGGAGAGACGCGATGACGACCGAGCAGCGGACCGAGCGGCCGACCGAGCAGGGCGCGGACCAGGAGCGCGCGGTGCGCCGCGTCGCCTTCGTGACCGGGGCCACCAGCGGGATCGGCCTCGCGGTGACCGAACTGCTGGCCCGCCAGGGCGCCGCCGTCTTCGGCGTGGCCCGTAGCGAGGAGAGCGTACGCGCCCTCGTCAAGCGGCTGCGCGGCGAAGGGCTGGAGGTGGCCGGCACGGTGTGCGACGTGACCTCCGTCGAGCAGATCGGCGCCGCGGTCCGGGCCGCCGTCGCCGAGTACGGCCGCATCGACATCCTGGTCAACAACGCGGGCCGGGGCGGTGGCGGGGTCACCGCCGAGATCGCCGACGGCCTGTGGGACGACGTGATCGAGACCAACCTGAACGCCACCTTCCGGGTCACCCGCGAGGTGTTGTCCACCGGCCTGATGCGGGACGGCGACTGGGGCCGGATCGTCAACATCGCCTCCACCGGCGGCAAGCAGGGTGTGGAGCTGGCGGCCCCCTACTCGGCCTCCAAGCACGGCGTCATCGGCTTCACCAAGGCGGTCGGCAAGGAGCTGGCGCAGTCCGGCATCACGGTCAACGCCGTCTGCCCCGGCTACGTGGAGACGCCGATGGCCCAGCGGGTGCGCCAGGGCTACGCGGGCCACTTCGGGGTGAGCGAGCAGGAGATCCAGGAGAAGTTCAACGCCAAGATCCCGCTGGGCCGTTACTCCACCCCGGAGGAGGTCGCCGGACTGGTCGGCTACCTGGTGTCCGACACGGCCGCCTCGATCACCGCGCAGGCGATGAACGTCTGCGGCGGCCTCGGCAACTACTGATGGGCGCCCGCGCCCGTACCCGGCCCGCCGCGCGAGCAGAAACGGAGCCGCCCCCATGAGCCCCCTCACCACCCCGCGCACCACCGCACGCCCCACTCCGCGCGCCGCACCCCTGGGCGCGCCGCACACAGCGCCGGGCACCACATCGGGCACCGCACCGGGCGCGGCGGCGGGTTCGTCGCCGGGCGCGGCGCCCACCGCGGGCGTCATGCCCGGTGACGCGCCCGACCCTGCCGCGTACCGCGCGGCGATCGGCCGCTTCCCCACCGGGGTCGCCCTGCTCACCCACGGCAGCGGCGACGACACCGCGGCCATGACCCTCAACAGCCTGACCTCCGTCTCGCTCGACCCGCTGCTGATCCTGGTCTCGGTGCGCTCCGAGGGGCGGCTGCGCCCGCTGATCGCCGCCGGCGGCGGCTTCGCCGTGAACGTGCTGGGCGAGGAACAGCGCGAGCTGGCACGGGAGTTCAGCAGCCCCGGGCGTCCGGAGGGCCGGGCCGCGATGCGGCGGCTCGGCGCGGTCCGGGGCGCCAGCGGCCACGCGGTGCTCCCGGCGGCCGAGGCGTCCATCGAATGCGTGCTGCACACCGCGCACGAGGCGGGCGACCATGTGCTGTTCCTCGGCCGGGTCGTGGCGCTGACCTGCGGACCGCGCGCGTCCGCCCCCCTCGTCTTCCACCAGGGCCGCTTCGAGAGGCTGCCCGCGTCCCGGCCGGAGGCCGCCGCATGAGCACGGACACCGACACCGCCCCGATCGCCCCCGCCGCCCCAGAGGCGGTGGCGCCGTCCCTGACGGAGGTGGCCGAGGGGGTGTACGCCTTCGTCCAGCCCGACGGCGGCTGGTGCCTCAACAACGCGGGCCTGGTCGCGGGCCGGGGCCGCAGCGTCCTGGTCGACACGGCGGCCACCGAGGCCCGGACCCGGCGGCTGCGCGAGGAGGTCGAGCGGATCGTGCCGGGCGGCCCCGACTTCGTGGTGAACACCCACTTCCACGGCGACCACACCTTCGGCAACGGCCAGTTCGCCCCCCGCGCGGTCATCGTCGCCCACGAGGGCACCCGTGCCGACACCGAGGAGGCGGGCCTCGGCCTGCGGCAGCTCTGGCCGGACGTGGCCTGGGGCGAGACCCCGCTGACCCTGCCCACCCTCACCTTCCGCGGCGCCCTGACCCTGCGGGCCGAAGACCTGCGTGTGGAACTCCTCCATGTGGGCCCCGCACATACCGCCAACGATGTGGTGGCCTGGGTCCCGGAGCGCTCGGTGCTGTTCACCGGCGACGTGGTGTGGTCGGGCGTCACCCCGTACGTCCTGATGGGCTCGATCTCGGGCTCCTTCCGGGCGCTCGACCGGCTGCGCTCGCTCCGCCCCGAGGTGGTGGTCCCGGGCCACGGGCCGGTCGGCGGGGTGGAGCTGATCGACGCCACGGAGGCGTATCTGCGCTGGATCCAGCGGCTGGCGGAGGACGGCCGGCGCGCGGGGCTCACCCCGCTGGAGGCCGCCGAGCGGGCCGACGCGGGCGCCTTCGCCTCACTGGCCGACCCGGAGCGGCTGGTGGGCAATCTGCACCGGGCCTACGCGGAACTGGGCGGCCTGCCGCCCGGCGCGCGGATCGACGTGGCCGCCTCCTTCAAGGAGATGGTGGCCTTCCACGGCGGGCTCCCCGCCTGCCACGCCTGAGCGGAACACGAACGCCGACACCCGCGGGGGAAGGAAGGAGCGCGCACCGAGCGGACCGAGCACGACCGGAAGGAGAGGGACATGGCAGCGACCAGCGTGCTGGAGCGCCGGGCAGAGGCACCGGTGACGGTCACCGGAAGCCGGACGGCGCCGGCGGAGGAGTTCCTGTGGGAGCCCCGGATTCTCGCGGGCGACCCGGACGACGACGGGAGCGAGCCGCACATCTGCCGGGGCATCGACTGACCGGCACGGTGCATGGGTGAGGGGCCCCGCGGGGCCCCTCACCCATATGCGTATGTCCCCTGTGCGCGCCCACCATGTGCGCAGGCGCTATGTGGTGGCGTCCCATGTGCGCGTGCGCCATGTGGTGGGAACGCGATCAGGCCGCCGACGCCTCCGCGGAGGCCGGGGGCTCGACGGGCGTGTCGCGGTGGATGACCCGGGACCGGGTCAGCAGCCGGCCGTCGACCCGCACCAGGACGTCGTCCACGGTGAACGTCGGCTGGAAGGACACCTTGCCCTCGCGGTCGGTCTGGGTGACCAGGGTGTAGTAGGAGACCCGGATGGTGTCCTCGTCCGCCGGGTCGGTCTCGATCAGCAGGTGGTCGAACCAGTGCCGGACCGCGATGTCCCGGTAGCGCGGCAGCGCGGCCCGCATCCCGGCGATCATCTCCGCACGCCCCTGCTGCCGCTGGCCGCCCGCGTGGACGACCTCGCCGTCCTCGGTGAAGGTGTCGGCGAACCCGGCGATGTCCAGGGCGTCCACCTTGCGCATCTGCCGTGCGTAGAACGTCTGCACCTCGGCGTAGAGGTCCCCGGACACGGGCCGGTGCAGGGTGCCGATCCCTCCGGCCGCCGCGGCGCTGTCCGTACCGACCGACTCCGACATGGCAACTCCCTTCGCGAGGACCGCTCCTGTGGGCCCTGTCGGCGGCCCACACTGCCGGGCGCCGGTGCAGCACCGCTGGGGGACCGCTCGACAGAAGGCCACGTGCTCTGGCCGGTCAGCGCACCGCGACGGCGGCCAGCAGCCCGAAGGAGGCCAGGATCAGCAGCGTGCGGACGAGGTGGAAGCGGTTCCACCGGGCCTCGAACGCGGCCCGCACCTCCCGGTCCGGGACCGGCGGGGACGCGTTCTCCGAGTTGGCCAGCGCGTTGTTGAGCGGGATGTTGCCGGTGATGGTGACGACATGGTTCAGCACCGCGCACACCAGGGCGGCGGCGACCAGCCAGCGGTCCGCCCCGCCCCGCCCGTCCTCGGGCACGAAGAGCGCGGCGGCCGGGAAGACGACGACCGCCCCGAAGACGAGGAGGAACACCCCGCGCGGGACGGTCTCGTTGAGGCGCCGCATCGCGGGCACGAACTGCTCGTCGGTCAGCCGGGCGAGGCCGGGCATCACACCGGTCAGGAAGATCAGCATGAAGCCGGCGTAGAGGCCGGTGGAGACGACGGCGAGGGCGAGCAGCAGGGTCGGCATGCGCCACATCATGACGCGCCGGAGCCCCGGCCGCAGCCGGCTCGACCGGGCGGGTCCCGGACGGAACCCGCCACCCGCCTCGGCCGGTCCGCCGTCAGTCCGTCGTCCGGCGCGACGCCTGCCCGATCGCGTCGGCCAGGTCCGCCACCGCCTCGTCCTCCGTCGCCGCGGCCAGCGACCGGGCCCGCCGCTCCAGGGTCTCCAGCGCGGGCGCGCCCGGGAGCGTCCCGCCCCGCAGGGACTCGGCGAAGTACGCGGCCACCGCGGTCACCTGGAAGCGCTCCGACGCCCCGCCCCACAGCTTCCCGTCCACCTCACCGGTCTCCACCGAGCCCGACTCCTCGTGCGGCGCGCGGGTCTTCGGGTCCAGCCAGCGGACCGTGGCCGTGGCGACGTGCCCGCGCGCGCCCTCCCGCAGCCGCACCGCGTACAGCGCGGTCACCGTGTGCCCGGGTCCGACCTCGCCGCCGTCCACCCGGTCGTTCCGGAAGTCCTCGTCGGCGACGGCCCGGTTCTCGTACCCGATGAGCTTGAACTGCCTGACGGTCGCCGGGTCGAAGGCGACCTGCGCCTTGGCGTCCCGGGCCTTCAGCTCGATGTGCGCGGGGAGCTGGTCGACGAAGACCTTCCGGGCGTCCTCGGGGGTGGAGACATAGGTGGTGTGCCCGTCGCCCTTGTCCGCGAGGCGTTCCATCAGCGCGTCGCCGTAGTCGCTGCCCACACCGACGCCGAAGAGGGTGATGCCGTGCTCCCGGCGGGCGTCCTCGATCCGCTCCAGGATGGTGTCCGCCTCGGTGGAGCCGGTGTTGGCGAGCGCGTCGGAGAGCAGCACCACCCGGTTGGTGGCGCCCTTGCGGTGACCCTCGACGGCGGTGTCGTAGCCGGTGGTGACCCCGTCCTCCACATTGGTGGACGATCCGGGGGCCAGGTCCTCGACGATGCCGTGGACGCGGTCGCGGTTGCCCTTGAGCCGGGTCATCGGCAGCACGGTCTCGGCCTCGCCGCTGAAGGTGACCACCGCGATCGAGTCGTCGTCGCGGAGCTGGTCGGTGAGGGTGCCGAGGGACTTCTGCACCAGGTCGAGCCGGCCCGGTTCGCCCATCGAGCCGGAGACGTCGACCACGAAGGTGAGCGCGGCGGGCGGGCGTTCGCGCGGGTCGGGGGCGGGGGCCGTGGCCAGTCCGACCCGGACCAGGGACCAGGAGTCGTCACCGGGCGCGGCGATCCCGCCGTACGGTTCACCGCCGCTCCCGCCGTCCTTGATCTCGCCCTCGGCCCCGGCGTCCGTGCCACCGCCCGGCCGCGCCCCGTCGACGGTGACGGAGAAACCGTTGTTCTTGGGCCGCGGGTAGTCCTGCCGGAAGCTGTTGACGAACTCCTCGGGCCGCACCTGGTCCCGCCGGGGCATCCCGCCGTCCTTCAGCAGCCGCCGGGTGTAGTGGTACGAGGCGGTGTCCACGTCGAGCGCGAAGGTGGACAGATAGTCGGCGGGCGGCACCTTCTCGCGCTCCTTCTCCGGCGCGTCGTCCTCCCGGACCGCCCCGTCCGGCGCCCTGGTGGCGGGCGCGCCGTTCCCGCCGTCGGGAACCACGGGGGCCGCCTCCCGGTTCCTCGCGGCGTCCGAACTGCTGGACCCGGCCCCGGAGCAGGCGGCCGTCAGCACCGTCCCCGCCGCCAGCACCACCGCCACCGCGGCCCGGCCACTCCTGCTCCCCCGCCCGCTGCGTGTCTCCCTACGGAACGTCATCCCGCATCCCCCTCGCGTAGTCGGCACTTGTGAATGTGACGCGCGAGAGCGCCGGGCGGAGCCGTCGAGGGGGTTGCGGAAGCGTCTCGATGCGGCAACGGGGCGGGGATTTCGTTCCGTTGACGCCCTTTCACCCCACCCGGGCACACATGGTGCCGACTGGAAAACACGGCGTCACCTCTGCACCGGCCCCAAGGCCGACGACCCCATGATCACCACCCGGGACGCGGTCGCAGTACGCGGCCGGGCCGGGCGGAGGTATTCGGGGACGGCTTGCCACAGGGGGTCGCCGTTCAGTGGGCGGACCTGGGGAGTGTCGGTGGGGCCTGCGTACCGGATCAGGACCCCGACGGCGAGTGAGTCGGCGTCTGGGGCGCGGACGATCGTACCGATGGGCGCGCGCGACCCGCATCTGTACTCCTCGCCGTACCGGCGGGCGCTGGACACTGCGGAGCCGGCCCTGCCGGGGCAGCCCGCCGCCGAGAGCTGCCTCGCCAACCTCGCCCGCTGAATCCCACGAGCGCGCCACGGGTCGGATACGACTGCCGCCCTACGACACGATGTCCTTGCGGGAGAAGTTCCGGAACGCCAGCGCGAACAGCACCAGCGCATACGTCACCGACACCGACGCGCCCTTGACCATCCCGGTCCATTCCAGTTGCGGCTGGAGGGCGTCGATCCAGGCGAACTGCCAGTGGGCGGGGAGGACTTCGCGCCAGTCGCCGAGGGCGGTCACCGCGTCGAGCACATTGCCCACGATCGTCAGGCCGACCGCGCCGCCGACCGCGCCGAGTGGGGCGTCGGTCTTGGTGGACAGCCAGAACGCGAGGCCCGCGGTGACCAGTTGGGAGACGAAGACGAAGGCGACGACCACCGCGAGCCGCCCCAGCGAGTCCGCGGCCGCGAGCGAGCCGCCCGTGGGCAGCTTCAGCGGGCCCCAGCCGTAGGCGACGGTGCCCGCCGCCAGGCCCACCAGCGGGAGCAGGACCATGGCCGCCGCGCTGAAGGAGAGGGCCACCGCGAGCTTGGACCAGAGGAGCCGGGTGCGGGGGACGGGCGCGGCCAGCAGATAGCGCAGTGAGGACCAGCTCGCCTCCGAGGCGACGGTGTCGCCGTGGAACAGCGCCACCGGGATCACCAGCAGGAAGCCGGCCGAGACGAACAGGCAGGTGGCGGCGAAGTTCGCGCCGGACGCCGTCGCCGTGTCCATCAGGTTGATCCGGCTGCCGCCGCCGTCCTCGTCGGGGCTGCCGCCGATGGCGAACGCGGCGATCAGGATGAACGGCAGGGCGGTCAGGATGCCCGCCATCACCTGGGTGCGGCGCCGCTTGAGCTGCCGGACGGCCTCCACCCGCAGCGGCAGGGTGTGTCCGGGCCGGTAGCCGGCGGCGGTCGCCGCGCCAACGCCGGGGGCGGTCCCGGCGCCGGTGTCCGCATCCGCGGACCGGACTGCGGGCGTGCTCATGCGGAGCCTCCGATCAGGGTGAGGAACGCGTCCTCCAGACGGCGGTGCGGGCCGACGCCCGTGACCGGGACGTCGAGCCGGACCAGTTCGGCGATCATCGCGGGGGCGCTCGCGCCGTCCAGCCGCACCAGCAGCCCCTCGTCCACCCGCCCGACCGAGCCGATGCCCGGCAGCGCGGCGAACTTCTCGACCACCGGGTCGGGCAGTTCGCCGTCGACGGTGACCAACAGGGTGTCGCCCGCGCCGGTGATCTCGGCGACCGGCCCGGCCTGGACCAGCCGCCCGCGGTCCATGACGACCAGATGGGTGCAGGACTGCTCGACCTCCGAGAGGAGGTGGCTGGAGACGATGACGGTCCGGCCCCCGGCCGCGTACCGGATCATCACGTCCCGCATCTCGCGGATCTGCGGCGGGTCGAGTCCGTTCGTCGGCTCGTCGAGGATCAGCAGGTCCGGCAGGCCGAGCATGGCCTGCGCGATGGCGAGCCGCTGCCGCATGCCCTGGGAGTAGGTGCGCACGGCGCGGGCGAGGGCGTCGCCGAGGCCGGCGATCTCCAGTGCCTCCTCCATGTGCGCGTCCTCGGCCGGGCGGCCGGTGGCCCGCCAGTAGAGCTCCAGGTTCTCCCGCCCGGACAGGTGCGGCAGGAAGCCCGCGCCCTCGACGAACGCGCCGACCCGGGAGAGCACCGGCGCGCCCGGCCGGATGGCGTGGCCGAAGACGCGGATCTCGCCCTCGTCGGGCCGGATGAGGCCCATCAGCATCCGCAGGGTGGTGGTCTTGCCCGCGCCGTTCGGTCCGAGGAGGCCGAGGACCTGGCCCTTCTCGACCCGGAAGGAGAGGTCGCGCACCGCGTACCGGTCCGAGGACCGGGCGTAGCGCTTGGTCAGGCCGGTGATCTCCAGCGGGACGTCCGCACGCTCCGGGTCGGGCGCGGGGGCGACGGCCCGGCGGCGGGCGGTGACCAGCAGGACGGCGGCGAGGAGCGCGCCGCCCAGCGGCAGGGCCCACACCCAGGCGGCGAAGCCGGTGGCCTGGGTGGTCACGCCGGGCGCGGTGGGCACGGCCAGTGGGCCGTCGAGCGAGACGGTGTACGCGGCGGGCTCGGCGGGCGAGGCGTAGCCGAGGTCGGTCGCGGAGAGGACGAGCCGCAGCCGGTGCCCGGCGTCGATCTCGTGGTCGACGGCCGGGAGGGTCAGGGTGACCTTCCGGCCCCCGCCGGCGTCCTCGACGCGGACGGGGGCGACGAGCTGGGAGGGCAGCACCTGCTGCCGCCCGTCCGGGCCGACGTCGTAGACCTTGGCGAAGAGCACGGCGTCGCCGGTGTCGGAGCCGACGGTGGCGGTGACGCGCGGGGAGCCGGTGACACGGACGGCCCGGTCGACAGGGGCGGAGGTGAACGCCGCGTACTGGCCGGGGAAGTCGAGGGAGAGGCCGACGCCGAGCGAGGAGAGCGCGCCCGCGCCGCCGCTGAGGCCCGGAACGGCGGAGATGGCGGGCGGGGTGGCGCCGGCCGGGTTGCTGAAGGTCTGCTCGCGGCCCACGAGGGGGAACTCGCGCAGACCGGCGGCGAGCCCGGGGTAGCGGTCGGCGCTCGCGCCGCGCAGGGTGGCCTGCCCGTCGGTGGAGTCGACGCCGCCGGTGCGGCTGACCCGGAAGGCGGGGCCGGTGTCCGCGCCCTCGTCGCCCTTGAGGTGGCGGTCGAACCAGGCGCCGATCCGGCCCTCGACGCGGGCGGTCTCCCGGTCGCCGCCGTCGTGCCCGCCGGCGATCCAGTCGACGGCGACGGGGCCGCCGTTGCGGGCGACGGCCGTGGCGATGGCGTCGGCGTGGGAGAGCGGGAAGAGGGAGTCGGACTGGCCCTGGACGACGAGGGTCGGGACGTCGATCCGGTCGCCGACGGCGGAGGGGCTGCGCGCCTCCAGCAGCTTCCGGGTCGCCTCGTCGGGCTGCCCGGCGACGGCGACGCGCTCGTACATGGCGCACAGCTCGGGCGCGAAGCGTCCGCAGCCGGCGGGGTTGGCGGGGACGTCGCCGCGCGCGGGGGCGTCGTCGTTCGCGGGGGTGTTGCTGCGTGCGGGGGTGTCCCCCGGCGCCGGGGCGTCGTCACTCGCGGCGGCGGCCCGGTCCGGGCGGGCGGTGTCCGTGCCGGCGGCCCGGTCGGCGCGGCCGCCACCGGCCGCACCGGCTTCGCCCTCCGCCGCCGGGCGGGAGGCGGCTTCGGAGTCGGCCGCGTCCGTGCCGGCGGCCCGGTCCGGGGCGGACGCCTGCGCGCCCCCACCGTCCCGGCCGCCCGAACGCCCGGCGCCATCGGCGCCGTCCGCGCGCTCCCCCGCCGGCGGGTCGCCGCCCGGGTCCTCGCCGGAGGGCCGCTCGCCCCCGGGCGGGTTGACGCCCGCCAGGCCGCCGCCCGCCGCCGAGCCCGTGGAGAAGAAGATCCCCGCCCAGAGCTTCTTGAAGACCCCGTCCGGGAACAGCGCGTCCGCGAGGTTCCAGTACGTGATCTGCGGTGCGATCGCGTCCACCCGCTTGTCGTACCCGGCCCCGAGGAGCGAGATCGCGCCGCCGTAGGAGGAGCCGGTGATGCCGACCCGGGGGTCGCCGTCGGCGTCGAGGCGGACCTCGGGCCGCTTCGCGAGCCAGTCGATCAGCCGGGAGACGTCCTTGACCTCGTGGTCGGGGTCGTTCAGCCCGATCCGCCCGGTGGACTTCCCGAAGCCGCGCGCGGACCAGGTCAGCACCGCGTACCCGTCGCGGGCGAGCTGCTCCGCCTGCGCGCGCACATCGTCCTTGCTGCCGCCGAAGCCGTGCCCGATGAGGACGGCGGGGCGGCGGGCGTCGCCCCCGGCGGTGAAGTACGCGGTGTCGATCTTCGCGCCGGGCATGTCGTGGACCCGGTCCTCGCGCTGCACCGCGGGCCCGGAGTCGTCGGCGACGGCGGTCCAGGTGCCCGCGCCCGCGAGGACGGCGAAGGCCGCGACGCCCGCGAGCCAGCGGCCCCGGGCGGCGGGCCGGGGAAGTCGGATCTGCATGCCTGAACCCTAAGCGGAATCCCTGTGGGCCCTCGGCTGCCGACGGGGGGAGCCGAACGGCCTCCTCAGGTAGTACACACCGGCCGCCGCCTACACCAACCGCGGTACGCGGGACGGGGCGACCGGATCTTCACGGCGCGGGCATCGGAGCTGCACAGCACCCCGGACCAGGCCCCTCACCTCCAACTCCCCTCACTCACAGACGAGTTGACGAGCCCCACGCACGCCAGTTTTTGTCATGAACCCATCTTGTGGCGCAGGTCACAGCACGAGACCCTGGTCGACGCAACCGCTCCACCTGGCACGATGCACGCCGTCCTTGTCCGTGAACGGTCAAAGAAAGGTCAGGTGCACGAGATGAGAGCAGCAGTCCGCCGCATCGGGACACTGGTTCCCGCCGTCGTCCTCGCGGCCGGTCTCCAGTTCGCCGCATCCCCCACCGCGCACAGCGCGAGTGCCGGCGACCTTCGTCTCGCCCCCACTGCCACCGCCGTCGAGAACAGCTGGATCGTCGTCCTGAAGGACGGCACCACCCGGGCCGCCGACCTCGGGGTCACCGCCCGCCACACCTACCGCACCGTCCTCCAGGGCTTCTCCGCCACCATGTCCCCGGCCCGGGCCAAGGCGCTGGCCGCCGATCCGCGCGTGGCGTACGTGGAGCAGAACGCGGTCGTCCGTATCAACGACACCCAGCCGAACGCCACCTGGGGCCTGGACCGGATCGACCAGCGCGATCTGCCGCTGTCGACCACCTACACCTACGACACCCCCGCTGCCGGGGTGAACGCGTACATCATCGACACCGGAATCCGCACCTCCCACAGCGAGTTCGGCGGGCGCGCCAGCGTCGGCACGGACACCGTGGGCGACGGGCGGAACGGGCAGGACTGCCAGGGCCACGGCACCCATGTCGCCGGCACGGTCGGCGGCAAGACCTACGGCGTCGCCAAGGGCGTGAACCTGATCGCGGTCCGCGTCCTCGACTGCAACGGCTCCGGCACCAACGCGGCCGTCATCGCGGGCGTCGACTGGGTGACCGCCAACGCGAAGAAGCCGGCCGTCGCCAATATGAGCCTCGGCGGCGGGGCCAACACCTCGCTGGACAACGCGGTCAAGCGGTCCATCGCCTCCGGGGTCAGCTACTCCGTCGCGGCCGGCAACGGCATACCGATCCTGGGCTGGCCGGCGAACGCGTGCAACTACTCGCCCGCCCGCGTCCCCGAGGCGATCACGGTCGGCGCCACGGACAGCGCGGACCGCCGCGCCTCCTTCTCCAACTTCGGCACCTGCCTGGACGTCTTCGCCCCCGGCGTGAACGTCACCTCCGCCTGGAAGGACAACGACACGGCCACCAGCACCATCTCGGGCACCTCCATGGCCGCTCCGCACACCGCGGGCGTGGCCGCCCTCTACCTGGCCGGCAACCCGACCGCCACCCCGGCCCAGGTCCGCGACGCCCTCGTCGCCAACGCGACGAACGGCAAGGTCACGGACCCGCGCACCGGCTCCCCGAACAAGCTGCTGCACTCGCGCTTCTGACGTACCGTCACGCCGCGACAAGATGCCCGAGCAGCTCCGACCCACCCGGGTACGGCCGCTCCTCGGGCATCCGCCGCGCCGCCTCCGCCCGCTCCCCCGCGCGCACCAGCCCGTGGATCTCGTGCGCCAGCGGGGTGACGTCCCTGATCGAGACGATCCACTCGTCCGCGTACCGCCGGGTGGCCTCCCCCGCCAGCCCCAGCTGGAGCGAGCGGTACGGCAGCGCCGCGAGGTCCAGGTCCCGCTCCGGGTCCCACTGCACCCGCGCGGGCGCCCGCCGCAACTCCCGCTGCCACTCCGCCCGGTCGGCGTGCAGATCGCGCACATGGTGCGACAGGCACGCGTTCCGCAGCGCCCACTCGAACCCGTCCCGCCGGATCTCCACGGCGAGCACGGTCTCCTGGTCCGGCTTGGTCCCCCAGCCGCAGCGGTACATCATCCACAGGAACGACGGCTTCACCCATGTCATCCGGTCCCGCTTCCACCCCGCCGGAAACCGCCCGTCCCGCGCGGCCGGCCCCCCGATCGACGGGTGGTACGCCTGGTAGACGGTGACGGTCTCCTCGGTGTGGCACGCGCGGATCCGGTACTTGGGCTCATCGGACATCCCCGCATCCTGCCGGGCGGCCGGGGCCCGCGACCACCGGATTTCCCGCGGTGGCGCGGGGAGCCCGGTTTCCTGGTGGCGCGGCCCGCCCACCCGGCCGCCGCCCCGGCCGCGGCGCGCCACCCCCCCCGGGGGGGGC
>NZ_JBEXXN010000030.1:43344-82056 GCF_040630445.1 Streptomyces sp. NPDC005805 | reverse complement strand
GCGATCTCCCACAGCCCGTCCGGAACAATCCAACTCCAAGTACCCCGCCCCATACCGACATCAACGACGCCTCACCACATAGGACACGGTCTAAGTCGGCCCAGGTCGCACCCGTGCCAGAAAGCTCGTGCCGAACTGCATGCTGGAGCCGATCGCGTGGCGGTGGCGCCGCAGCTGCTGCGTGAGGAAGCGGAGGGGGCGGAACTGGACACGTCGACACCCGACGGGTAGACAAGCACGTGAAGCCTCTGGCGGAGACGGTTCTCTTGGTCGAAAACCCATCTACCAGGGGCTTCACCCGTCTGTCAGCCCAACAGTCGTACTCTAGAACCAGGTTGGAAAAGGCTAACTGTCCGGAAGGTTCGGGGCGTCTCATCCACCCGTGGGCTGCGGGGGCGGAAGCGGCTGGACGACCGCAGGATCCTGAACGGGATCGTGCGGAAGTCCCGCACCGGACCGCCTGGCGGGACGTGCCCGAGCGGTACGGGCCGTGGGCCACGCTCCACACGCGGCTTCGCAGGTGGGTGCGATCGGGCCACGTTGGTTCTGCCAAGCGGTAGTTGACTGCCTGTCAGAAATGAGTAGCGATACTCATTGAGTGACCCCCTCTGCCTGACTACGATCCTGATGTCTTCAGAGAACATGACAGGAGTTGGGCATGAAGAGGAAAATCATTCGCGCATGCGCGGCAGCCGCCGCTTCTTTGTGCATCGCATTCTCGACTTCCCCAGTCGCATCAGCCAAGGAAAAGCTGGAGTCCCAGGGCATGGTTCCCGTGGACAGCCCGCTGTCCTATGAGTACAACTACACGATAGGTTTCTCCCCTTTCTACACGCCACAAATGATCATGAATGGTGCCGATGCGCACTTCAAGGATACGTTCCCGTTCCCCTCTAACTGTGCACCATTCAACGACCTCCCTCCTGTCCACTCGCCTACATATTCATGTGACCTCTATTTCCTCGGGACGACGAACCCTGTGGCCATTGTGAACCGTACCCCCACAAGTTTCACCTTCAAGTCACTACCCGGACACTCCGAGGGTGCGGGCCGATATATTCGGTTCACTTTCTCTAGTGGATCCATGTGGACACATCAAATGAAGGTTGAAGGTTGGGGGCCGTGGACTCTCGCTGCGGCAACGTCTATTCAGACGGGAGCTGTCAACGGTTTCTGGACCACGTATGCGAAAAATCTCAACCAGTGGATCAACGGCGGAAAACTCTAGCTGCGGTGGCGGAGGGTATTCCTCAGGCCCCACGGCGGTCGGGTGCGCAATGGACGGGCTCCTCGTGCCCGGAGGAGGTGTCCGAGGACTCAACTCGACAGCACACCAGCCCTGTTGATTCTGTATCCTGCCGCGCTCTTCCGGGGAGTTCACCTGGCGGGGATCGTGGTCGGCATGCAGACCACATACCTTCCCGGGCGCGGCCCCGTCCTCGCTGTCATCGCCTTGATCGGCGTTCGTCACGACGGTGCTCACGGCCCAGGGTCTTTGAGAAGTGATCTTGTGTCCGGGTTCGTCATGCCAGTCCGAGGGTGGTGAGGAGCCGTAGGAGGTCTCGGGCGGTGTGGCGGAGGGCTGCGGCGATGTTCGCGTGACCGTCCTGGCGGTGAACACCGATAGCGAGGTTGCGCAGGCCGGCCATGACGCGGGGGAGGTGACGTGTGCGGATCTTCGAGGCGTCCTCGTGGAAGGTGCGGTCGCGGCACGTGGTGAAGCTGGTTCTCGATGCGCCAGTGGCCACGGATCCAGGCGGCGAGTTCGCTGCCGTCGGCCGCGCCGGGCGGCAGGCTCGTGACCAGGTGGATCCGCTCGATCGAAGGCTTGCCTGTTCCCAGGTCCTTGTCTCCAGCGGACGACTTGGAGGACCTGGCGGGCGTGAGGGTAGTCGAGGTGGGCGAACGCGGCCGTTTTCAGACGGCGGACCTCGTCGCGGTGGTGGCCCCGGCCTCGTTCGTAGTGGTCTAGGCGGACGTCACGCCAGGGCAGGCGTCGGACCTTGTCGTGGAGAGCGGGGTGGTTACGCTTGATCACGGCCAGGTAGTGGGCGCCGCGTTTGTGCAGGTAGGTGGCGTGGTCGTGCTGGGTGTGCAGGGCGCCCGCGATGATCACCGCGCCAGTCAGGTCGATGCCGTCGAGAAGTGGGGCGAAGGCCGGGATCTCGTTGCTCCTGTCGTCGATCTGGCGTTGGGCCAGGACCTGGCCGCTGTGGGTCATCGCGGCGATCAGAGCGGTGGCCCCTCGGCCGGCGGTGCGTGAGCCGCGGAGCGTCTTACCGTCGACGGCGATGACCTTTCGCCCCGGGGCCGGGGCTTTGCGTTCCTGGAGGAAGTCTGGCCGCTCTCGCGGAGGCGGTCCGGGCCGCATCGTCGAAGGCGTTCGTACTGGTGGACGGGACCTTGCTGCCGATCGACCGGATCGCCGCGGACCAGCCCTACTACTCGAGGAAGCACACAAGGCACGGGATGAACGTGCAGGTCCTCGCCGATCCCTTCGGCCGGCTGCTGTGGGCTTCACCGGCCCTGCCCGGTGCCGTCCACGATGTTCGCGCGGCCCGCGAACACGGCATCGTCGACGCCCTCGCCGAGGCCGACATCCCATGCTGGGCCAACAAAGGCTACCGAGGTGCCGACGGCACGGTCCGCACCCCTGCCGGGGGCGGCGGGAGAATCTTTCCACCGGTCAGCAGGCGGTGAACCGGTCCCACGCGAAGATCCGCGCCCTCGTCGAGCAGGCCATGGCCACCCTCAAGAACTGGCGACTCCTGCGCAAACTCCGATGCTCGACCACCCGGATCACCGGCCTCGTCCAAGCCGTGCCCACACTGCATTTGGCCAGCTCAAACCCATGATGAAAAAGCCTCCGCGCAAGACACCCGATCAGAAAATTGGAGCACATTGCGAGTTGATCTCTCTTCAGGCAGAAACGCCCCACTTTTGGCCGAAGGTGGGTGCGCCTGGACATGTCGAGAGTCGACGAATTCTGGCTGGGCTGACAGAGCGACGGGTACTCAGCCGGGCCACACGTTCACGTTCGGACGCTCGGCTGGAGATAATTCTCCGGCCGAGCGTCCGAACGGCGGGTTTACACGATCGGGGGGACGTGGCTTACGGCGCTGCCGTACCGGTCACAGACGTTCGGTGATCCAGTCCTGAGCGAAATCGAACCACGACACCGCGTTGGGCATTTGATTGAGGTTGTGGCCCCCGCCCGGGAGGATGAAGCCCGTCAGTTCGGGGATGTCGTCGCCCAGGTTCGGCTGCTCCTCCGCGAGAAGCGCGGCTACGCTGCTGGTTTCGGATCCGTACGGTCCCTTCGGGGCACCGCTGGCAGCGAACATGGCATCGTGCTGCCCGAGGGCGAAGAGCAACGGGACGCGGACGTCCACCTTCTCCTCAAGGAACGCGGCGAGGCTGTCCCATTCGGCGGTCGTCAGTGTCGACTTGCACACTGCCTCGTCGTACGCGAGGACCGGTCCGTCGATCGGCGCGGGCCAGTAGAACATGATGTGCCGGGTCAAGGGGATGGTCGTGCGGTATCCCTGCGGCCTTTCCTCCCCGTCCTCTAGGTTGGCGAGCACGCGGGTCGCGAAGTTGTCGAGACGGGGCTTGTGCGTGAACCCGCTCATGACGGCCAGATCGCAGACGTCCGGATGGGCGGTGAGCAGCTTCTCCGTGACAGCCGTGCTGAATGAATGAGAGACGACCACGGTCTTGCGGAAGGTCACCGGACCGTCCGGACCGAGCAACCTGCCTTCCCTGGCAGCCATAACCACCTGGTAGTTCACATGTGCGTTCGAAGAAGCATCGACGAGTTCGGAAGCCGGATGGCTGCTGCGCCCGATCCCGATGCGGTCGATGGCCACGGTGGCATGACCCCTCACCGCGGCGTGCGCGGTCCAGTTGTAGCGGTCACCGCTCCCCTCGGGTCCTTCGAAGTCCCAGTAGCGGTGGTTCCACATCATGGGCCCCGACAGTACTTGCACCGCCCCGGACGCCGGCACACCGAGAGGCAGGCTGAGCTTGACGAAGACCTTGTGGTCCAACGGCCCGCCGGGGTGGAGCGAGACGGGAATCTTCTGTCCCACAGAGACATAGGTCTCGGTGCGAGTGGTCTCCAGGCGGATGGGGGCGATCGATTCGTTGGACATGGTGGTGATCCTTCTGGCAAGTGTGGAGCCGGTGGCTGAATGACATTCTGTAGAATGCCCGAGTGACGCTCCTCGCGGGCCGACCCGCCCGAGGGATCTTGGCCAGTGGGCCTCTGCGGGGCGTCGAGGACCGTCAGGGATCCCACCACGGGGGATTACCGAGAGTGCGGGCTGTCTCCGAAGTCCTGTCTTTGATCTGTCGGTTCACGTTCCCTCCCTTCCGAAGAGACGGGAAGTAGATCGTCGGAGACCCAGGCGGGCGGCTGGTAGCAGAACGCGGGGGTGAGGCGATGGTCCGGAGCTGGAAACGTCCGGTGGAACAGCTGCTGCGTGAGGAAGCGGAGGGGCGGAACTGGACACGTCGACACCCGACGGGTAGACAAGCACGTGAAGCCTCTGGCGGAGACGGTTTCTCTTGGTCGAAAACCCATCTACCAGGGGCTTCACCCGTCTGTCAGCCCAACAGTCGTACTCCAGAACCAGGTTGGAAAAGGCTCACTGAATGTGACCAGAGAGGTGCCCACTCCGCGTCGGGACAGGAGTTCCACCACGTCAGGGAAGTCGTCATGCGGATTGCGCAGAGTCAGATAGGCAAAGTTCAGGCGTCGGGACATGCCTGCTCCTCGGGCTCGTGAGGCTTCCGATTGTACGGAGCCCATACGTGCTCGGTCCTCAGGAATCGGTGCTGAGTTAAGGCGCGCGGCTACGCAGCGGAGCTCACGCATCAGAGCCACGAGCCAAAAGATCCCACAATAACACGATGAGGCTTTTCCATCATCGGTCTGAGCTGGCCAATGCAGTGTGAGCACGGCTTGGACGAGGCCGGTGATCCGAGTGGTCGAGCATCGGAGCTTGCGAAGGAGCCGCCAGGACTTGAGGGCGGTCGGGTGCGCAATGGACGGGCTCCTCGTGCCCGGAGGAGGTGTCCGAGGACTCCACTCGACAGCACACCAGCCCTGTTGATTCTGTATCCTGCCGCGCTCTTCCGGGGAGTTCACCTGGCGGGGATCGTGGTCGGCATGCAGACCACATACCTTCCCGGGCGCGGCCCCGTCCTCGCTGTCATCGCCTTGATCGGCGTTCGTCACGACGGTGCTCACGCCCTCGTTACCGATGGCCTCTACCTCAACCTCCGGCGCGCCCTCCCCCCGCGCCGTCGCAGCCCGCCCCCTGACCACGGCCTCCACCCGCCCGGACGGCCCCGACTTCTTCGACGCACTGAGCGTTTTCAGCGTGGCCACTGATCGGGTGACGCCGGTCAGGTCGAGGTCAGGGGCCGCAGCGCACAGAGCTCCCGTGCCGTTGAGGGAGGTGTTCGAAGTCTCAACCCACCGGCACAGGAGCCCTGTTGGTTCCCTGTCCTGCCGCACTCGACCTCCCTCACGACCTGGTCGAGTGGGTCACCATGCTCATCGTCACCCGTGAGGGTGACCGCCGCTGCGAGCTCCCGGCGCATCAGCGTGCGCTCGTCGCTCTGGTGTACCTGCGCCGCCACGACACCCTTGCCCGGATCGCATCCGGCTTCGGGATATCCGGCGGCACCGTCCACGCGTACGTCACCGCCGTGACCGGCCTGCTCGCCGAACAGGCCCCTGGCCTGCTGAAGACGCTACGCGGGCACCATCCGGACTTCATCCTGCTGGACGGGACCCTCGCCGAGTGCGACCGCGTCGGCGACAGCCGGGCGGATTACTCGGCCAAGCACCGCCGGCACGGCGTGAACGTCCAGGTCCTCACCGATCCGGCCGGTGAGCTGCTGTGGATCTCGCCTGCCCTTCCGGGCCGCACTCATGATCTCACCGCGGCCCGTACCCACCGGATGATCCGGATCTGCGAACGCCAGGGTGTCCCTGTCCTCGCCGACCGTGCCTACCCAGGCGCCGGCCCCTGGGTCACCACCGGACTCAAACGGCCACCGAGCGGCGAGCTCACCCTCACCCAGCGCGCCGTCAACCGGGCCCTGGCCGCGGCCCGGGCACCAGTCGAACGCGGCGTGGCACGGCTGAAGCCCTGGCAGATCTTCCGCAGATCCCGCATCAGCCCGAACCGCATGACCGTCATCACCAAAACTGTCCCCACCCTGGAGAGGCAACGCCGAAAACGCTCAGTAAACTTGATCTTTATGAGTGCCACGTCACGACGAGTCCCCGGGGAAATGGCTCTGGGGCCGTTGATGCGCTGCTACGGGTATCGCTTCACTCGGGCCGGAACGGTCAAGGGAGCTGAGCCATCCGGCGATCCCGCAGACGTTGCAGCAGCTCACCGCGAGGGGTGGCCGGTGCACGAGCGCGAACAGTGGGCTGCGCCTGAGATCGTCGAGCGTGCCGTCTCAGCGGCTGCGGTACTGAATGAGGACACGGTGCTCCCGGCGTTCGTCGCCGGGTTGCGGTCCGCTCCGCGCGGGCGGCAGACGGTGATCTCCTACGGATGGGCGCGCTTCCTCAGCACGGCGCCGCGAGACGAAGACGGTGTCCCTGATTGCGGTCTGAAGCCGGTGTCCGAGGTCGATGTCACAGAAGTGCTACTGCGTCTCGCACTCGGCTGCGCGTGGAACGAGATGCCGGAACACTATCTGCCGGACCTGGAAGCCGCCGCACTAGAAGGGCTGCCTCGGCCGGAAGAAGACGACCGCGAGCGGATGCGCGCGTTGCTCAGTCTCATCCGCTCAGCGCCGGCGGGGATGAGACCGAGCGAGTTGGAGAAGGAGGTTGCACGGGCGAAGATCGTGCCCGGGACGGACAAGTATCAGCGGTACGGCATCCTCATCGGACTTGCCGAGATGGGGGTGCTTCCCAGCCCAGCCCTGCCGCCGATGTGGGACCGGTTCGTGCCCACCGCCGAGAACCACACCGCATCCCGCAGGCTACGCGGCGCACCACGCTCGGACATCACGGTGCCACTCGCAGGATGGCGTGGAGGCATCGACGAACAACGGGCCTCATGGCTGCTGGACATATGAAAGCAGCAGGACCTTGCCAAAGCTTGATGACCACTACCAGGACATCCGGGCGTCGCGTCAGCGGCGGGCGCCCCTGGGCCCCACCGGCTGGTCCGGCGTCCACGGTTCGGCGATCGTGGTGAGCTGCTCGCGCAGCCGGGTGGTGAACTCGCTCGCGATGGCCGGGATGCCGGCCTGCTCGCAGAAACCGGCGAGTTTGGGCTCGCATTGCTCCCAGGGCAGGAGCATGCGGGTCCAGTCACCGTAGTCCTCGGAGCCGATCACGGCGACGTCACCGCAGCGCAGCTCCTCCACGAGGCAGGCGAACACCATTGCCTCGAAATGGCGGCGGACCAGCATCCCCGGCTGTTCACGGGAGTAGACGGTCTTCAGCCACATCTTCGGCGCGAACGACAGGTCCAGCGGTACCAGCTTGCCGTTCTCGTCCTTGCGGGTGGGATGCGTGTCCGCCACGAGAGGCCGGGTGAGGTGCTGGTGGGTGAGGACGTGGTCCAGCGCGTCCAGCACGCTGCGGTCGGTCGAGGTCGCGGTGAACGACAGATGGCGGGCGATTTTGAACATGGTGGGCCGGTCCGGCTTGAAGAAGCGTTCTACCAGCGCCGTGTAATTGCTGCCCCGGTAGGCGTCCAGGGCTTCCAGCTCCGCCAGCTGGGCCTCGAACCCGCCCGCCGACTCAAATCGCAGCCCGGGCGTTCTTCAGCGCCGGCAGGTCATCCAGCGACGCCTCCAGGGCGGCAGCGGCTTCGCCGCTGCCGCGCAGCGCGGTCAGCACGTCCCGGAAGGTGGCCAGCAGCTGCTCGGTAGTCTCCTTCTGCCGTTTCTCGATCTCCAGCAACCACGGGGGATACCCCGGTGGCCCGGATACCCCGCCCCATACCCCACGCCGGATACCCGCAGTTCAGAGGCAGATGCCAGGGGGCAGGCCCTGGGGTCCGTTGGAGAAGACCCGTGCGGTCGGGCTTGCAGCCGAGTTCAATGCCGGTTCCCGGGGAGTCTGGGCGCATCGAAGACCGTGCCCGCCAGGGGTCGGTGGGGGTCTCGAGACGGGTGACTTCGCGGAGCATGTGCGTCCTGATCACGGCCCTGGGTGTGTGGTAGCCGGTCGCCTGGGCGCGGAGTCGCGGCCAGGGCGCATCGGCCGGGTTCAGCACGGCGTCTCGTACGGCGGATTCGAGGGAGCGCAGTGCGTAGGCGAGTTCGCTGTCGAACAGCTCGTAGCCGGCGTGTGCCGCTTGGGCGAGGGCGGTCTCGGCGGCGGATCGGAGTGTCTCGGTCTTCTCGTCGAAGTCGGTGATCGCCGGTGCTCGTCCTGCCTGTGCGTCGTCCAGGGCTCGGACGAGGTAGGTGAGCCATGCACGACAGCTCACGCTGACGTCGTTGACGGCGTCGATCCGCCGTGTGGTCGCGTCCTGCAGCCTCTGCCTGTTGTCTGCGCGCTCCTTTGTGCGCTGCAGGGCGAGAGGGCCGAGCGTCGCGGCCAGTGCGGCGATCAGGGCGGCCGTCACCGCCCCCGTCCATCCCATTGTCGCGGCGTCCATTCGCCCACCGTATCCACACGCCCTGCGCGCATCGTTCGTGCTCCTCGCCGGCCGGGCAGCGGCGCCGGAAGGTGAAGGATCGTTTCGGTGGGTTCCTGCAGCGCACTCATGATCCCTCGAACTGCTGCCGGCCGACGGGGGTTTGCGCGACCTGCTCCCGGCCCGGCCGGCACGGGCTACGGTCGGCGCCGGGATGTGATCACGGCATGCTAGAGGTTGTTTCAATGGGTGTTTCCGACCTGCGGAAGGTCGTCGACGCGCTGCCCGGGCTGGCCGCGCGGCACGGGCTGCAGCTGATCTCGGCGTCGGTGGGGGGTGACACGGCTCTGCGCGCGGTTCTCGGGGAGGGCGACTACGACGCCGAGGGCATGGCCCAACTGGCGGCGGCCTGCGGGGCCCGGGTTCTGTACTGGGATCTCGACCATCTCGATGCGGAGGAGTTCGTCCTGCTGACCGCGGACGGGGAGGAGAGCGGGGACGGTTCGGCGCTTGCGGGGCGCGGCGATGTGCCAGCCGCCCTGCGGCAGCGGGCGGACACGCTGCTCGCGGCCGCACGGCACCGGGACGGTGAGGTGGAAGCGGTGCGGCTCGCGTTCGTGGTGGAGGGGGTGGTGCACGAGTGGGAGGTGTCCGCGTCCTGGGCTGTCGACCTGCGGGGGCGCTGGGAGGTGCTGAGCGAGGACATCGACCAGGAGCGCCCCGAGCCGGCGTTCCGGGCGGACGAGCCGGATCCGCGTGAGGTGGAGCGGATCGCCGGTCTGCTGCGGAAGATGCCCGCCATCATCTCGGCGAGCAGTGCCGGTGAGCGCGTTGATGCTGCCGCGGAGGCGTTCCCGGCACCCGGTGGGGAGGGCGACTGGCTGCACCACCGTATGCTCCGGCAGGCGCTCGCCCGTGCTCAGCAGGCGATCGCGCAGGATGCCGTCGCCGCCTACCGGGCGATCGAGAATGCTCTGGACGAGACCGCGGCCCGTCTGCTGGAGCGGCAGGTTCTCGACGACGTGCACGATGCGCCGGCGCGGCGCATCGTCACCACGGATTTCCTGACCGAGCTCACCGGCGGGCATCGGCCCAAGCCCCGGACCGTGACTCTGCTGTTGAGCCGGCCGGCTGTCAAGGACTTCCTCGCCGCGCAGAAGGCCACGGTCAGGCAGCAGGCGCAGGCCGTCCTGCCGATCTAGCCGCACACCCGCCCGGCCTGCGGCGAGCGGCGGCTCGCGGCGGCGGAGCGGGAGGAGGCGGTGCCCCGGGTTCCCGGCGGCTCGCGGCGCGCGGGGCCGGGCACCCGCCCGGGGTGGGCCCGGGCGGGTGCCGGGGTCACGGGCCGGTGGCGTCCCGGGCCTTCCGCAGCACGGAGTCGAGCGTGTCCAGCACGGTGTTGTGGCGCCTTGTGCGGGCCGCCCGGTCGGCGGGAACCAGGCGGGCGGCGGCCTGTTCGGCGCAGGTGTCCGGGTCGCCGAAGGCCGTGCGCGGGTGCTCTCCCGTAGCGGCGCAGTGTGCTGTGAGTTCCTTGACCGCCTGGAGGACGACCGCCCGGTCCACGCCCGGCTGCATGGCCAGTCGTACCTGGAAACGCGCCATCCACTTCTCGCGGTCCTTCTCCCCTGCCGTGTCCGTACCGTGGTTGTTCTTGGGCACGTGCTCTCCCCGCGTGATCGGCAGTCGTCCGTCAGGGAGGGGACGCCACGGCGTCGAGGAGGGTTGCCGGGGCGGGGATCTGCTGATCGCTCGGCGGGCTCGCCGGTGCGGTGGCACGGCCGGGGTGTGTTAGAAGGAGACGTCGATGTAGTCGATGTCGTTGAGGTCCACTTCGAGGCCGGCGGCGCGGTGTCCGCCGTCGGTGAAGTACACCTCCTGCAGCCCTTGGGCGACGATGTGGCGCAGGTGCTGGTCGTCCGCGCCCTGCTCGCGGGCGTCGAACAGGCGCTGTGCGTAGTGCGCGGGAAGGTGGACGGTCAGGCGCCGCAACCGTGCGTCGTCCGTGGCGCCGGCCGGGGCGCGGTAGCCGAACCGGGCGCGGGTCTCGATGGTGATCCCGCCGCTGCTCGCCGCCTGGTGCCGGCGGCGTTCGCGGATGCGGGGCTGCCACCGGGAGCGCACGGCGGTGTCGATCCGGTTCTGGATGTGCCGGGGTGGGTGGGTGCGGGCGCCGCGCCGGTAGCGGTTGACGGAGTCGGCGGTGACGCCGAGTTCCGCTGCGACCGCCTTGGTCGTCTTCAGTTGCCTCATCAGGTAGTTGATCTGCCCTTTGAGGGTTTTGGGCGGTTGTTTGGTGAACGCTTCCCGGTCGGCGCGCTCGAGCGCGTCGTCGATCTCTCCGGCCACGCTCTACTCGCCTTCGTCGAGGACGGCGTCGCCGCCCTTGATGTGCCGGGCCGGGTTGAGGCCCTGCTCCATGAGGTCGACCGCCCACAGCATCGGCTGGACGCCTTCCAGTTTCGCCAGGCCCGGGGTGGGGCCGAGGCGGAAGGCCCCGGGCTGGGGTTTGCCGGAGGCGGCGTAGGGCAGGACGGCGAGCGGGCTGTCGCCCGGCGAGGGGTAGACGACGCAGTCCGAGAGGACGGCAAGGGGGTAGCGGCCCGTCATCTTGGCCGTGTTGGTGAGTTTGCGGTGCATGTTGACGCGGGCCTTGCTGATGACGGCGGCGCGGATGTCGGGGCGCCAGGTCGGGCGCTCGAGTGCCGGCCACCGCTCCCCTTGGCGGTAGTGGCGTCCCTGCGGGCGTTCGCGGAGCTTGCCGACGCCGCCCTTGACGGTGGCCTTGATCGCGGACAGGACGGCGGCCAGGGCCGGGTCGGCCTGCTGGTGGCGTTCCATCGCGGCGAGGAAGGCCCGGTCGTCCAGGTCCCGGGTGACGCCGAGGTCGGCGAGGGTGTCGAGGTAGGCGGTCTTGAGGCGGTCGTGCCACGGGTCCAGGTACGCGCCGGTCTCGCGGCGCAGGTACGCCTCGATCGGGTGGACGTCGTGCCCGAGTTCCTGGGCGTAGGCGACGGTGTGTGTCTGGTACCAGGCCGGTCCCGTCGGCCGGGTGCCGTCGGGGGTGAACGGGGAGGGCAGGCGCGGGTCCAGGTCGATGCGGGACAGGTCGACCAGCCAGGAGCCGGGGATCTTCGGGTTGAACACCGGGGTGTGGAAGTGGTCCGGGGCGGACAGGCCGACGGTGAGGCGGGCCGCGGCGGCGAGGAACGCGGTGTTCAGGTCGAGGCCGATGGCGTAGGGCAGGAGGCATTCCTCGTCGCTGAGGGTCTCCACCGGCCGCACCCACTGGTAGGCCTCTTCGTTCAGGAAGCCGCCGCTCCAGCCGCTGTTCACGACGACCGGATGCTCGGGGGTGGCCTCGGGCGGGGCGGGGTCCACCGGCTCGGTGCCCAGGGAGCCGGAGTTGTGGCCGGGGATCCAGTTCCCGGTCGCCTCGTCGCGCACGGCGCGCGTCGGCGGGCGTAGGGCGGTCATCAGCTCCAGTCCGCAGACGGCGGTGGAGCCGCGGGGGGTGATGACCCGCTGGGCGTACACCCCGAGGACGCGGGCGACGTCGGCCGGCGCCATCTCGGCGACGCCGGGCCACGCGCGGGGGTCGAGGGCGTCCCAGGACAGGATCGCGAGTTGGACGCACTGGCGCTCACGCCCCTGGGCGGTGCGGTAGATCCGTGCCCACGGGCCGAACCCGCGCCGGGTGAGCTGCCACTTCGCCCCGGTCACCTGCTTGACGACGGGGTGGTCCTCCGGCAGGCGCAGCATGCGGCGCTGCTCGTGTCCTTCCAGGCGCTCCGGGAGGCCGAGTTTCACGGCGGCCGCGGCGGTGAGGACGATGAGTGGGTCGGCGTCCTTGCCGTGGCGGTGCAGTCTCGGCGCGCCGAGACCGGACTCGCGCAGCGTCCACTCCACCAGTTCGGGGACGGTGGTGGCCGGGCAGTCCAGCACGATGCCGCCTGTGCCGTACGCGGTCCCGTCGGCGTCCAGGACGGCCAGCGGGCCGTGGGGGAAACGCGGGTCGGGGGGCGGGGCGGGGTTGTCGGGAACGACGCGTTGCCGGGCCGGCCGCCGGGGCACCGCTGCCGCCTGCCGGTTCCCGACGCGACGGCCGGGCGGGAAAGCAGGGGCGCGGGCGGGGGGGGTGTCGGGGTCCGCGGTGGTGTGGCGTGGTGGGGCGGGAGCGTCCTCGGTGGGGCGGGGCGCAAAGGCGGCGGCCGTGCCGGTGGACCGGTCCGGGGTAGCAGGCCGGGGTGCGGCAGGGACAGCCGGGGCGGGGGCTGCGGGGTGTTGAGCCGCCCAGCCGTTCAACAGCCGCTGATAGGCCGACAGGCGTGGCTCCTTGGGCTCGGAGCGGCCGTTCTCCCAGTTCTTGACGCTCTGCGTCGAGGTCTTCAACGCGGCCGCGAGACGGGCCTGAGTGATGCCGGCGGCTTCGCGGAGCCGGGCGCGCTCCGCGGGAAGCGGCAGTTGCGGTCCTTCTTCGAGCAGCGCGTCCACGGACGCGAACAACTCTTCCTCGCTCGTCCCCATAACTCCAGGACACTAACACCCCCTTACCCTTTCATTTACCCCTTCCTTTAACCCGATCGCCGCATACCGCCGGGGGTGGTGCCGCGGATCCACGACCCCGGCAGCGGGTGGGGCGGGGTGTGGGGGGGGCGGGGGTGTGCCGGCCCGCTCCCCCACGCGTCGGCAGCGCCGTCAGCCGCGGGTGGCAACCACCCGGCCGGGGCCGGGCCCTGGTCCGCCGCCCACCGGCCCGACGCGCGGTCCCGCGACCGGGGGGCGGACGCGCCGCGGAGCCCCCGTCAGCGCCGGCGAGGAAGGACCGGCATGTCACCGGTGTCGCCGGCCGGCCGGTGGCGTCCGTCCGGGTCGGTGGCGTCCGTCCGGGTCGGTGGCGTCCGTCCGGTGCGGGTGTTCCGCTTCGCGGGAGGCGGGGAGTTGTCTGATGCCCGCCCCATCGTGATGCGCGGGTGTACAACCCCGTGGGGATGCCGGCTGTCTGTAGGGCGCCGGAGGAGCGTGAACATCCAGCCCCTGCTCGACGCCCCGGACCTCCAGGAAGACGCCGCCAACGCCCTGGCCGACGACTTTCGCGCACAGGTCGACGACCTGCAGACCCGGCTGCGGGAGGCCGAGACGCACCTGGAGCACCTCGCGATCACCCGCAAGACCGTCACCGGCCTCGCCGATCGGCTCCCCGCGTCCCCGCCGGACCCGCCGGACCTGCCGGACCTGTCGGACCTGTCGGACCTGTCGGAGCACCCTCGCATCCTCGCCGCCTTCAACCACCCGACCGGGCCCCTACGGGCCAAGGACACCTGTGAAGCCCTCTGCCACGAACTGCTGCCGAAGAACGTCGAAGACACCCCCGCCAAGCTGAAACACCTGGTCAAACTTGGCATCCTCACCGAGGCCGGCACCGGCGACTTCGCCCGGAACCAACAGCCGACGGAACCTCCACCAGTGACCCTGCTCCAACCTCAGCTCGAAACGGACACCACCTCACGAACCGCCCCCTCTGAAACCTCACGCCCCAGTCTCCAGGTGTCCAACATCAAGGGGAAACTTCACCTTGGACCGGTTGTTCGACGGGGTGGGGCCCGCATCCATCCGGATGCGGGCCCCGCAGCTGTGTCCGGGCCTGGTCAGTCAGTCGATGACGACGACGCCCTGGAGGTAGATCTGCTCCTTGTTGTAGCCGTCGTAGCCCTTGATGAGGGTCCCGCGGTTGACGACGAACTGCCCGAGGTCGTAGCTCAGGCTCATCTCGGGCGACTGCTTGCCGGTGCCGACGAAGCCCAGCGTGTAGGGGTCGTTGAGGGTGATCCGCGAGGTGCCGCCGAGGGTGCCCTGGGCGCCCACGATGGTGACGGCGTGCCGGCCGAGCACCTTCCCCGCCTTCATCCTGAGGACGGCGCCGATCATGACATGGCTCTGCGCCTTGGGCCGCGCGAGCAGGCTGGCGACGCGGTGCCCGGCGAACGGGTGCAGGACGAGGCTCTCGTAGCGGGCGGTCATGCCGAGGTGTCCGGTGTCGCGGATCATGCGGTTCAGGCCCTTGGTGATGCCCTGGACGCCGATCCCCTCCTCCGGATCGTGGTCGATCTCGTTCGAGATCCTCTTGATCTGGTTGGTGACCTTGGCGTAGTTCCCCGGATCGTTCTTCATCGGGTCCACCACGCCCGGCAGCATGAACGGGTGGCCGCGCAGGTCCAGGTAGTAGAGGGCGTTGGCGACGGTGGTGGGCCCGCAGTAGTTCTGGCCCCCCTGCACGAGTCCGGGCCGGAGCTGGTCGATGTCGGGCATCCCGCACACCCGCACATTCCACGCGCTGGAGGTGACGGTGCGCACCCCCGCGCAGTCCGCGGCGGCTGCGCCGGGAGCCACGGCCCCGACCGTTCCCGCCGCCATGGCCAGAGCGATCAGCACACGGAGGGGACCGCGGTACGGCTTGCTCATGATTCCCTGCTTCCTGTCGCGACCAATACGGAAGTAGCGCGGCTGCACCGCGCTCTCTGACGCAGAATAGAGATTCCGAAATCCCGACCGCCCGAGCATCCCGTACTCTCATTCGACCTGCCAACCTGCCCCGGGAATCCCGCAGTTCCGTCGAAGCGTGATGCACAACAATGCATACGCCACGGCGGAACCAGGAGATTTCCTCCCGGGCCGGTAGGTCGCCGGTCCCGAGTGAACCGTTACTGACACTCGGCGGGCGCGGTCCGAGCCGCTCCTCCTCGCCCGAAAAGCGAAGCGGCGACCAATGACGGGACGTCACGAGGTGTTCGACACATTCGTCTATGAATTTCGGACCGGGGCCCAAGGGGATACGGCCGAAATGACGATCGAGAACGTGTGCCGAGCGGTGGCGGGCGAGGACCTACGCGCGGCCCTGCCGCTTCGGGCGCGGGCCGGGCGGGCAGGACGCACCATCCGGGGCGACGGCTCCCCGGATCCTCGGCGAGGACGTACGAGGGAAGGGCCCGGTCAGCGGAGACCACCGCTGTCCTTTGGTGAAGCCCTGGCCCTCCGGATATCCAGAAGGCCAAGGCTTCACTGGCTCGACGCGTACAGAGCCGGGCTGAGCGGGCGGATCGGCAGTGAACAACGCACCCCGCCGAACCGCCGGGCTCAAGGCCACAGCATGGCCTCTGATTCATCAGCCCAGGCAGACAGCCCAGGTCTTCAACTTCCAGTTGGGCTTGTAGGTGGTGGTCGCGATCACTTCCCAGCCGTTGTCCCCCACAGGCTTGCTGGACCTAACGATGGCGTCGAGATCCTTGAACGAGCCGTCGCCCACGAGAAGGGACTCGTGGCCACCGCCGGCAACCTTGTATCCAGCCGGGCACGTCGCCTTGACAGTCTTGAGGTTTATCGAGTTGGTGAGTTCCGAAGACACCACGACATGCTTGGGCTTGGCCGGGGGGGTGGTCGTGCCGGGGGGATTTCCTGGCGTGTTTCCGGTTCCCGGTGTCGGGTTGGCCGCCGGGGCGACCGCTGAACCCTGCTCCGACGGCGGCGCGGGTTCCGCATTCCCCACACCGGCACCGAGAACTCCGAGCGCTACGACAGAAACACCCACAACAAGGGGAAAAGCCTTCTTCTTCGCTCTCAACAGAAGCACACCCTCTCGAACGCTTTCCGGATCGATCAGTCACGGGGCCGGCGGAGGAGAGAAAAGCCCACGCATCTCTCGCCAGCAGCCTCGCGCCCGTCAACGACCCTGTCACTGTCCAATAGGGCAGAGCAGCACAACACAGCAATAGATACTCAACTGCGAACACCGGAAAATTGAGCAGCAGAAGAGGGAACCAACTACGGGTAGGACCGCGTCTGCGAAAACCGGGCCAACTCTTCGCGCCGATAGCGGCCGTCGATCCTGAGGTTGCACTCGAAGAACCGTATGGACCGAGCACTTACCGTCCGTGCGCTGCTACCAAGACCTGCGGTATCCACAAGACGACGGGCGGCCCACCCAACAACATGATTTCCGCAAGGAGTTGCGGCTGAACGCGGCCGAGCGGTTCGCCCGGGGCGAGACGAGTCCGGCGCCCGCCAGGAGCCCGCAGATCACCGCCCGCTCGGTACACCGCAGCCCACGAGCGCAAAGGCGTCTCCCCGGACGGCTCCGGGAGAGACAGCGGCCATGACGCCGGGTCACACAAGTCCGCCCGGGAGGAGGCGATGAGCCGCAGGCGCTGCGGCCGAACGCCGTGGACGGCAAAACTGTCCGTGGCTCACGCACCCGGAACACTGCGGCGATCCCGCTGCCGGCCGCGATGGCGCACAACGCAGAGATCCTCGCCCAGCGCCAGGTCGCCGACAAGATCAACGAGATCCCGACCCTCGCCCCCCCCTGCCGGACGGGGTCGACCTCACCCATGCCGCGATCACAGCGGACGCCCTGCACACCCAACACGACCCCGGCGCCTACCTGCGCTCACGAGGAGCCCACTACATCGCCGTCATCAAGAAGAACCACCCCGGCCTCTCCCACCGCGTCCGCACCCTGCCCCGGCGCGAGATCACGCTCGACCACTGAACTTCCGCCAACTTGAAGCCGCAGCCCGCAGAGCTGGTATGGCCGGCGCCCGGCGTGCTCATGCTGGTCGAGGGCGGCAGTCTGCGGAGTAGGTCACCGAGCGCAGCGGTGAGCTCGCCGGTCCCTGCCCACTGTGACCAGGCGGGCCTTCCACGGTCCGGCCCGCTCGGGGACGCTCCCATGGCTGTCAAGCCACTGGAATCAGATCGGTTCAAGTGATTCGTTCGGTTGGTGTGCTGATCAGTGCCCGGTAGACCTCCCGGGCGACAAACCGCTTGAGGCAGCACATGATGTCCTTCTACTTCAGCCCTTCCTTCGTGCGCCGTGCGACGTAGGAACGGATACGTACGCCGAAACGCATACGGGTGAACACGATGGCGTGCAAGGCATTGTCCCCGACCCGGTCACCGCCACGAATGAGGCGGTGACGGTGGATACGACCGCAGGAGGCCGGCACGGTGCGCGGCAAGGGACACGACATGACACGCACGCCCGTCCACGACTCCTCTGTACACGGCGACACCATTTCCGAGGGCTGCCCCCTCCGGAAATGCCACACAGACCCAGAGCACCAACAGCCGGTGCAGAGCAAAGCACCAACAGCCAGCAAGGCCCACCGCACCCCCTGTCAACTCCGCACATGAACCCCAACCACGCCACAACCACACGCCCACGCTCCCTCGCGAGCAAAGACGACGTGGGCAGCGCCGCCGTCAGTTCCCTCCGCGACACCGAGCACGACCTGCCGAGAGGCATGTTGGGACACAGCCCCCGACGACCACGACGGGCCACCACGCTCGTTCTACGACACCGGGCCCGACGGAGCCGACGAACAGGCAGCGCACAGGAACATCCTGTCCGCGATGGCCGACGACCAGCGCGAAGGCGTCTCCTCCCGCGCGTACCAGGACGTCGACGGGTCCCCCCGGCAGTACTTCGGCGTGGACCCTGACCTCGGGGCAGCGCCGGCGGGCCCGGGTTTCGGTGTTGGTGATGATCTCTTGAAGTGCGGCGGTTTCAGTCCGGCCTTCAGGGAGATCTTCTGCAGGGGTGGCGCCTTCGAAGCGTCCCCATACGGAGGCGTGCACGATACGAAGGGGCCGGCCGTGCAGGGCGGCCTCGTCGGCAGCCCAGTCGAGCGCCCTCATGCTGGAGGAGGCCCTGGCTTCTGTCTGAACGCTACTGCGTGCCGCACCTGGACGGGTGCGGCACGCAGTAGCGTGAACGGCCGTGTCAGCCGTTCGTTACCTCCTGACGGGGACTCTTGCAGCAGGGCGACGGCGTGGGCGGTGAGGGTGGTCAGGTCGGCGGCCATGACTACTCCTTGATGGATCGGTACGGAAAGACGAGGCAGGTTGTCGATCGCGGCAAGGAGCTTGATTCGCGCCCGGTTTCGAGCAGCCTCTGCTTCTCTTCGGTGGCCTTCGCACCCTCATTGACCGCCTGCATGCCCAACTTGCAGAGGAGGGGCACCCCGACCTGCGCCCCGCGCACGGCTTCGCCATGCCGGCCATCGGCGCCCACGGGGCGACCGCGAGCGGCATCGGACGTCGCCTCGGGGTGTCCAACTCGTCCGACTCACTCCACTCGGCAACGCCACCCTCGCCCGCCTTGTTCAACGTTCAATGAACTGCGCACCGAGTGGGCCATGGTATCGGGTGCGGAGCGCGTGCAGGAGATCGAGGCTGCGCTGCGAAGCGTCGTCCCCCAGCCGACGCACCAGGACCACCCCCTCGCCTGTCCGCCGGGGAGCACGCTGCCGCTGTTCACCGACGGCCTGGTCGAGCACCACAAGCACCCTCTGGACACGGGTCTGACCCACTTGACGCGCCGCGGCGCGCCACGCCGACCTCCCGCTCGACGAGCTGTGCCAGGCGCTGGCCCAGGATGCCCCGGGGGGACGGCCAGGACGATGTCGCCATCGTCGCGGTGCGCAGCCCACCCACGCGGCGACCCGGCCCGTGCCGGCCGTGCGCGGCACGGCGACGGGACGCGAGTTGAGCACCCTTTACTCACCGCTCCGGCGCGTTCCGGTGCTTCCATCTTCGACGTACCCGAGTGGGTGACGCTCCGACAACTTCCTTCTGAGAGAGGTCAGTTATGAACCGATGGACCAGGCGGCTCGCTACGGTGACGGCCACTGGCGCCGCAGTGGCCGGCACCCTGTTCGTCTCCGCTCCCACCGCGTCCGCCGTCGCCCCGGGAGGGGGGTTCAACTACTCCACGCTGCGCTGTACCACGGGCGCGTCCGGCGGGGACGGCATCCTCAGCTGTCAGAACAAGCTGGACGGCATCATCTGGAGAGCCGCGGTGAAGTGCGCGAACAACCCCTTCACCATCTACTACGGCCCGTGGCGGTCCAACAACACCGCGGCTCTGCAGACGTCGGTGGCCGACTCGAACTGCTGGTGGGGCGTGGCCGACGTCACGATCTCGGTGGCCTAGGGTCGTAACGCACCTGGGCCGGACACTCCGCGGGTGTCCGGCCCAGGTTTGGGTCACCTGGTTCAGCAGGCGATGGAGAGAGTGCTCTTCTCCGGCGGCGCGGGGGTCTCGTCCTCGGACGCGAGCTCCTGGAGATCGATGATGTTCGCCATCTTCGTTTCCTCTCATTCCGTTCGGGCGACCCTGTGCATCGCCCGCCCCGCGGAATTTCCACGGGAATCATTTCTCTGAATCCTCATCACGGAAACCGGCGTCCGGGATTCGGAATGGGAACCGGCCCCTGCGAGGCCCTTTCCCTTCAGTGATTTCATCCTTCCAGAACCGCTCCCCCGGCCCGAGAGCAGAACTTACTCACTTTCGTCTCCGGGCCTGATTCCGGCGCCCACCAACTGGGCCGCCACACAGTCGTTCTGTCGGAAGAAGGCCGCATTCGTACCCGGCCGGGAAAGGGCACCGAGTGCCCCTCCCGAGGCGAAATCCCCCAGGGCGAACACCCGCGGGTCGGGGCGGCCGTCTCCGGACACGATCCGGAAGGTCCTGGTGCAGAGGGCGAGCTTCGCCGACCTGCCCGGTTCGGTCCGGGTCTGCGCCGTGCCGCTGCGGACGAGGTCGGGCAGGAGACCGGAGGCGTCCTCGTTCAGGTCCGAGTCGGGGAGCCAGGCGTCCACCAGGTGCCTCGACCGCCGGGGCCGGTCGGGCAGGGGGTGGGCCCGTATCTCGAAGCCGGAGTCGACGAGGGCCAGGCCGGGGTCGCGGCCGAGGAATCCGACCAGTCCGGCGTCGTGCAGGGCCGCGAGCTGCTCGATGCGTTCGGGTGGCGCGCCGGAACCCGCCTCGCGGGCGAGCGCGGCCATCGACCGGGCCACCAGGGCCGATTCCGGTGTCAGCGCGGGACCCTGCTCGGTGAGCACCGCGACGACCTGCTCGACAGCGGTGACGAGGGCACGCTGTGCCGCGGCCGCCAGGGGACGGCCCGTTCCGGTGGTGCGCAGGATGGTGCGGGTGAGGTGGGCGCGCATGCGCAGGTTCAGTTCGGCGAGGGTGCGCGCGCCGTCGGGGGCGAGGGGGTCGGGGTGGGCGCGGGCAGGGCGGAAGCGGTCCTCCTCGTGCGGTACGGCCTTCCTGACGAGCTGCTCCAGTGCGGTCGCGTCGGCAGCGGCGGTGCGCAGGCCGTGCGCGAAGGCGTCCCAGGACATGGCTGTGTCCTCGGGCCGGACGGCGTAGAGCTGCGCGTAGTGGGCATGGGTCATGTCCCGCAGGACGAGTCGCCATACCTCGCGGGCGGCGTGTTCGCAGGTCTTCCGGTCGCCGCCGGCGAGCGCGGGCGCCAGAAGGCTCCGTACGGCTCGTTCCGTGGCGAACCGGGGGCGGGTGGTCCCCGGTTCGCCGGCGGGTGCGGCGGGCCGGGGGTGCATGGGCATTCCGCGCAGTGAGCAGGCCCAGAGGACTGGTTCACGTCCGCTGGGGAGGTAGCGCAGGTCGCCGCGGACGGTGCGCCGGAAGGTGCCGCCCCGGCCCTGGCTGAGCAGGATCATGACGTCGAGGAAGGCCAGGCCCAGGCCGCGGACGAGGACGTCCTGCCCGGCGGGCAGGGGCGACAGGTCCAGGTCGCTGGTGTATCCGGGTGCCGTGTAGTGCCCGCCGCGGCGGCGGGCGTGTTCGGCGGCCTCGTGCTGGCGCGCGGTGGGGGTGCCGTCGAGGTTGCCGACGGCGAGGACGACACGGTCGGCGTGTATCCGGGTGCCGTCGCCGAGAAGCACGGTCAGGCGGGTGCCGTCGCCGGGGCGGAGGGACCGGGCGTGGGTGCGGTGCGTGTGCCACTGCCAGGTGGCGGGCAGGCCCCGGAGGCCGCGTTCCAGGCACCATCCCAGGTAGGCCCCGCAGAGGCGGCGGGTGGCGACCGCTCCGGGGGCGAGGGTGCGTGCCTCGCGGGCGAGGTCGGGAGGGAGGGCTGCGGCAGCGGCTTCGGTGCGGGCCCAGGCGTACAGGGTGGGGCCGGGGCGGACGGGCCCGGCGCGTTCCACGCTGCTGTCGGTGAACATGGTGACCTCGTCGGCCGGCGAGTTCATCCACAGCAGGGGTGACTGGTCGGTGCGCCAGACGCGTCCGCCGGGCAGGTGGGGGTCGATGACGTGCAGCCGCGTCGGCCGGTCGCCGGACCGGGCGGCGAGACGTTCGACGATGCCGACGCCGCGCGGGCCGGCGCCGATCACGGCGATGACGAAGGGCGTGCCGCCGGTCACGACGGCTCGTCCGCCGCGCTGAGGTCGAGGCGGGTGTGCGCGGCGAGGAAGGCGAGAATGTCCGCGCCCATCTGCCGCCGGACGGCCGGGGGCATGGAGACGTGTCCGCTGTCGCCGTAGGTGCGCAGGAGGAACGGGCCTCCCCCGGGGTCGGCCTGCTGCAGTCGCGCGCAGAACTTACGCGCGTGCAGGGGGTCGACCCGGGTGTCCCCGTCCATGACGGCGATGAGTGTCGGCGGGTAGGTCCCGCCGTCGCGCAGGGCGTGGTACGGGGAGTAGGAGAGGAGTTGGACGCACTGGTCGGCGTCGGTGGCCGTGCCGTACTCGGCGCGCCAGGACGGGCCGAGGCCGCTGGACTCGTAGCGGATCATGTCGGTGAGCGGGGCGATGCACACGGCTGCGGCGTACCTGTGCGGGCTGCGGGCGAGGGCGGCGGCCATGACGAGTCCGCCGTTGCTCATACCGAGCAATGCCAGTTGGCCGGGGCGGCTGAGTCCTTGGCGGTGCAGGTGGTCGGCGGTGGCCTCCAGGTCCTCCAGGGTGGGCCGTTTGGTCAGTTCGGTGCCGGCTTCCCGGAGTTCGGGCAGGGCGACGAGGCCGCCGGCCGCGGTCCAGGCGAGGACGAGTGATTCGTAGGAGGGGGTGAGGGTGAGGCCGAACCCGCCGTAGCCGAGGAGGAGGGCGGGCCGGGCTCCGGCGGGGGCGCTGTTGGAGCGCAGCAGGGTCACCGTGACCTCGGTGCCGTCCGCCGAGGTCGCCGAGGTGCGCTGCTCCTCCAGGCCGGGGGCGGGGTGGGTCACCCGCAGGTCGTCGCGCAGCGGGTCGAGGTGGGCGGTGGTCGGGGGAACAGTCCAGCTGGTCCAGCCGATTTCGGCGCGGGGGGCCGCGGGGGGCCAGCGCAGGTGCTGGACCGTGCCGGTACCGGGGGTGGCGAGGGTGCGCAGCGGCCGCCCGGTGTCGGCGCGGTGGACGTGCAGTTCGGGGATGCCGGTCCGGAGGCGGGCGACGAGGAGGACGTCGGTGGCCAGGTCGTGGTCGGAGCGGCCCACGGCGGCGTGGGTGAGGGGGGCGGACGGGTCGCTCTCCAGGACGATCCGCTCGGCCCGCTCCCCCACCGGCTGCGCGGGCGGGGCCAGGCGGACGACGTGGGAGCGCGCGGTCGCCGGGTCGACGAGGAGGTAAACGGTGCCGTCCTCGGCCACTGCGGGGACGTGGTGGTGATCTCTGGTCTGCCGCAGGGGCCGGAGGTCCGGCCGGTGCGGTGGCTGGGATCGCAGGTCGGCGAGCCAGATCTCGTTGCCGCGGCCGGTGGCGTGCCGGACCGCGATGCACAGCCACCGGCCGTGCCAGAGGGTGACGTCGTAGCGGTCGAGGGGGTCCGGTGTGCCGAAGACGGCCCGGTCGGTGCCGTCGCGGTGGAGCCTGACCCGCTGGGGCCGTCCGGGGGCGTCGGGGCGGACGTAGTAGAAGCCGCTGCTGTCGGGGAGCCAGGCGACTGGGGAGTACCGCGTCAGGGGGGCCTGGAACAGGGTGCGCGGGTCGGTGGTGCCGAGGACGGTGAGGGGGGTGGTGTCCTCCCGGCCGCCGACGATGGCCTGGCAGGCCATCTTCGCGCCGTCGGGTGAGGGGTCCCAGCGGGCCAGGGGTGTGCTGGACCACAGGACGCGGTCCTCGGCGGGGGGCCGGTCGTGCGGGCCGGCGTGCAGGCTGGGGTGGGGCTGGCCGGGTTCGGTGCGTTCGGTGAACCGGATACGGCCGTGGAGGCGGGTGGCGGTGGTCGTGGGGAGGGCGAAGCGTGCCAGGAGGGACGCCGCGGCGGAGTGGTCGGTCCTCGTCGCCAGGTACCGGAGGGACAGTTCCTGCTGCCGGAGCGCCCAGTGGGCGGTTGCCGGGCTGGTGGGGTCCTCCAGCCAGCGGTACGGGTCGGGGACCGGGATGCCGTGCAGCAGGTCCGTCACCGGCCGGTCCGGGGCGGCGGGGTAGCGGGGGTGGTGGGTTCCGGTTTCGGTCACGCGGGGTCCTTCCTGGCGTGGCGGGGGCGGCGGGGCGGGTCGGGTCGGGTGAGGAAGGTGGCGACGAGCGGGAGGGCCGCCAGGGGCAGGAGGGCGGCGGCGAGCATGACGTAGCGGACCCCGCCCGCCGTGGCGGCGACGCCGCCGGCGAGGGCCCCGGTGATCTGGCAGACGGTGGAGGAGGTGCGCAGGAAGGCGACGGTGCGGCCGAGGAGATGGGGTGGCGCGTGTGTGGTGATGACCTCGGACAGGGCGACGTTGGCGACGGCACCAGCGCCCTTGGCCGTCATGAGCCCGGCCGCGGCCAGGGCGAGGGCGGTGGCGGGTGTTCCGCTCGCGCAGGCCACCAGGCTGTTTCCGATGACGTGGACGAGGGCGCAGATCGCCAGGGTGCGGGGGCCGCTGCCGGGGCGGAGGCGGGTGGCGCCCCAGGCGCCGAGGACGCCGGCGACGCCGGTGGTCGACAGGGCGAGGCCGAACAGGGTGAGGGGGAGTCCGGCTTCGCGCAGCAGCAGCGGGGCCAGGAGGGCGGCGGTGGTCCCGGCGGCCAGGGCCTGCACCAGGAGGAGGCAGAGCGTGGTGCGGAGCGGGCCGCCCCGGGTGAAGAGCGGCCTGGCCGAGGGCGGTGTCCGGTCGGTGTCGCCGGGCGGAGGCGCCGGGCCGGCGGTGTCGGGGGCGCGGATGCCGGTGAGGAGGAGGGCGCTGAGGAGGTAGGTGAAAGCGTCGAGGGCGAAAACGGCCGCGCCGCCGACGGCGGCCAGGAGGAGGCCGGCGACGCTGCTGCCCGCGATGGTCGCTCCGCTGGTGCCGGCTTGCAGGCGGGCCCGTGCGGCGACGAGTTCGCCGGGGGGCACGAGCGTCTGCAGATGGGTGAAGTAGATGGTCTCGCCGACCAGGAGGACGGTGCCCAGGGCCAGTTCGAGGAGGATCAGCCAGGCGACGCTCAGGCTGCCGTGCAGTGCGGCCGCGCAGGTGGCGAGGAGGAAGAGGAGCGCGAGGAAGTCGCCGCGGACGAGCTGCCGGCGCGGGCGGGGCGTCTCGTCGGCGAATCTTCCGGCCCGGGGCCCCAGGAGGAGGGTGGGGAGATAGGCGCAGGCGGTGAGCAGGCCCAGTTCCCAGCCCTGGGCGTGCAGTTGGTCCACGGCGACGGCCGAGACGGCGGTGGCCGTGCAGGCGGTGCCGAAGGTGGATCCGGCTTCGGCCCACCAGAAGCGGCGGAAGTCCTTCCGTGCGGGAGGGTTCGGCGGCGGGGCGGTCATCGGCCGGGGTGCTGGGTCGGCTCCACCTGGGCGTCGAGGGTGAAGAGGGCGTCGGGGGCGGGGGTGAGGGCGTGGTGCACGAAGAGCAGGGCTCCCGCCGTTCCCGAGCCCAGGTCACAGCTCATCCGGAGTCCGGCTCCGCCGAGCAAGTGGGTGCCGTCGTCGGTGGGTACGGCGTGCAGGAAGAGCGCTTCGGCGGTCGCCAGGGCGCGGTCGCGGGCGGCCTGGTCGCCGGTGCGCGCGGCTAGGTCGGCCAGGCAGAGGCCGAGGCCGGAGAGGCCGTCGAGGAGGCCGCCCCGGACGCAGGTCCTGGTGCCGAGAGCGCGTCCGGTTCCTTCCGCGAGAGTGTGGACGCGTTCGTCGGAGCCGGTGCGGGCGTAGCGGTCGGCCACGAGGGCGATGCCGGCGCTTCCCGACCTGAGGTAGGGGACGATGCGGGAGTCCTTGGCGGCCATCGGGAACAGGAGGCTGCCGTGGTCCTCCACGGCCCGGGTCATCTCCTCGTGGAGCAGGGCCGTGCCTTCCTTCCGGAGGGTGGCCTCCCCGGTGAGGAGGGCGAGGTAGTGGAGAGCGAGAGCGCTGCCGGCGTCGCCCTCGGCGAGTCCGCCGGTGCCGGTCGCGCCCGGTCGCAGGGAGAGTGCCAGGTCGAGGAGCCGGGTGTCGCCCGTACGGTGGTGGAGGTCGAGCAGGGCGAGGACGACGCCGGCCCGGCCGTACGCGAGGCCGGAGCCGGCGGTGGTGAGGGGGTGGCGGGCTGCCGTGGTGAGGAGGTCGTGGGCTTCGGCGGTGCGGCCGGCCTCGGCGAGGACGCGGGCGATGCCCGCGGTGCCATTGAAGAGGCCGGGGGCGAGCTGGTCCCGCTGGGCGAGGGCGCGGCGGGTGACGGTGTCCACGAGGTGTGCGGGGACGGGGGCGCCGGTCCTGAGGAGCGCGTACAGGACTCCCGCGGCACCGTGTTCGAGGGAGAGGGTGTTGGTGGAGTACCCGTGGGGGACGGTGGGGAAGAGCGTGTGCTCGTCGTCGGGGTCCGCTGCGGCGAGGAGTCCGCGGACCAGGTCGTCGCGCAGCCTCAGGAGGGCGCCGGCGGGGTCGCGGTCGACGTCGGCGGCGCGGATCGCCCGCCGGTGCGCGGGCCGGGAGCGGGTGTGCCGGCGGGTGGCGAGGTCCCACAGGGCGGGCGGCGGCTCGGTCCTCCCACGGAGCAGCCGCCGCAGGTGGGCGGTGACCTCCGGGTTGCGGTCGGCCGCGTCGTTGACCGGCGCCAGGAGGTAGAGGGCCAGTGAAGCGAGGGCGTGGCGGTCCTGGGCGAAGGGGTCCTGCCGGGCCAGCTCGGTGTCGAAGAAGCCGGGGGTGCCGACGGGCGTGGCGGGGCGGCCGACGGGGGTGGCGGTCTCGAAGTCGATGAGGCGGAAGGTGCCGTCGGGCAGGACGAGGACGTTGTCGGGGCTCAAGTCGAGGAACGCGAATCCGGCCGCGTGCATCCGGTCCAGGTCCTGGGTGACCCGGTCCAGCAGGGCGGTGCAGGTGCGGTAGTACGACCGGATCTCCTCCTGGTCGGGCCGCGCGTCGATGAGGGGGTTGTGCCGGGCGTTCCAGGTGTGCAGGGGGGTGCCGTCGACGAACTCCGTGACCAGGAAATCGTGGCCGTCCACGGAGAAGAATTCGAGGGGTTCCAGGCCGAGTCCGGGCAGCCGGGTGTGGAGGTCCAGCAGAGTGTCGTGTTCGGCACGGAGCCGGGCGGGGGCGTCGCTGGTCTCGCTGACGAGGCCGGCGTGGGGGCGGGCCTCTTTGATGAACACGGTGCGGCCGGTGCTGGTCTGCCGCGCCCGGTAGGCGCCGCCGGCGTTGCTGTAGCGGAGCACCTTCTCGAAGGTGTAGCCGTTGACCGTCGGGGAGGCCGGGGCGGGGGCGGCGGGCCGGGGGGTGTGGAAGGGGTCCGTGATGCCGTCGGGCAGCCGGAACCCGACGCCGCGCCGGTCGGGGACCTCGTTTCCGGAGCCGTCCAGGAGGGTGAGGCCGAGGGTCCCGTCGGGGCGCAGCTTTCCGCGTGGCTGGAAGGCGCCGTAGCGGTAGAAGACGGACGTGGAGGTCCTGAAGGGCCGGTCCGTCAGGACGTAGGGGCCGGATTCGCCGGCGAGTTCCGCCGACAGTCTTTCCATGAGGCGCAGGGCGGTCTTCTCGTCGCACGGGTAGGCGGCGATGAACTTTCCGGACTGGGACCGGCCGGCGTGTTTGTGGTTGAGGACCAGGAAATCGGTGACGGAGTTCAGATGCTTGAAGGCAACGCCTTCGGCGAACAGAACCCGCGCGGCGGTGTCCAGGACCGGTGCTGCTCTTCGGACGGCCGCTGTGACGTGCACTTTCCAGCCCTGGTCGGGTAGGCGGGGGCCTTCGGCGGGATGCCACTGGCACCATATTCCGGAGCGCGCGGACGTCCAGTCCACGGGAATGTCGGAGGGCCGATACACGGCGCTACCGGTTTCCGCGCACCCCATGGGGTGGTAGAAGTCTCCCTGCCCGACAGCGAAGCCGAAGTCTTCCATGGGCCCCTCCGGATTACGCCTCGCCGGAGAACGGCGGGGCGTGGCGTCACCTTCCTTCCGGAGTATTCGCCGCCGGGACGAGGAGGCGACAGAGCAGGCTCTACTTCATTTCGGGCCGGGGCGCGGGGCTGGCCGGTGGCCACCAGGTGCGGGGGCCCGGGCCGCCGGTCCCGGCCGGCGGCGCGGCCGGACGGCGGAGGCCGCCGCCCGGCCGTGCCGCCCGCAGGGTCAAGTCGCGGACTCGCGTTTCGCCGCTTCGAAGAAGCGCAGGACCGTGGGGACGTCCTGCGGGGGGACCTCGGCTGTCGCCTGTGCCCAGACGCGGCCGTGGCGTTCACGGCCGAGATGGATGCTCAGACCGCCGTCCCGCCGGGGTTTCGCCTCGACCGCCAGGTGGCGGACGTGCCAGCGCCAGCCGCCCGCCGTCGGGGGCTGGTCCCGCTTGAAGTACTCCACCACCCGTCCGTCCAGTACCAGGAGCTGGTTCCCGCCGAACTCCACTTCCTGGAACTCTCCGCGTCCCGCCGCCATGGTCACAGGGCGCCGATCACGCGGCGGATCTCCCGGCCGATCGCCGAGATGTGCGGTTCGGAGCCGTCGAACATGGCTCCCTCGTCGGCCTCCACGAGGATTGTCTCGACCTGGTCCTCGCGCAGGGAGCGGAGCGGGGCCGCATAGGGGGACCGGGGGTCGATGACCATGTCGCCCCGGCGCTTCTGGCCAGCGGCGAGGATCGTGACGTTGCCGGGGAAGACCGAGGGCGGTCGGTAGGTGAGCATGGCACTGAGATTGGCTTGGTAGATGGCCATCCGGGTGCGGATGATCTCCGGGTCGGCCGAGCCGAGGTAGTTGTGGCGCCGGAACTCCTCGATGACACGGTCCATCTGGGCCTCGCGGCCGAGGGCGGCGAGAGCCTCGACGGGGAGGTCGATCTTCACGTCGAGGAGATGCTCGATGATGTAGCAGTAGTCGAGGATGGCGCGGAGCTGCAGCTCGTCCTGAGCCGTGGGCAGGTCCTTCCACGGCCGGTTGAAGATGGGGTACAGGTGCAGGACGAGTCCGACCTCGTCACCGCTCTCGCTGAGCTGGCGCGCCGTCTCGTAGGCCGGCAGCCCGCCCATGCAGTGGCCTGCGATGTAGTAGGGGCCGGTGGGCTGCACTTCCCGCATGCGTGCGATGCCGTGCCGGGCGATGTCTGCGATGGTGCGGTAGGGCTCCTGCTCGCCTTCGAGGCCGGGGGTCTGGAGGGCGTAGACACCCCAGTGCTCGGGGACGTGCGGCAGGTAGTGCCGCATGTAGCCGACGCTGCCGTCGGTCGCGGGATAGAGGAAGAGCTTGGGCTCGCCTTCGCGGAGCATCCGCACGTTCGAGCCGGCGAGGGAGAGCAGGGCGTCGTCGCCGATGTCCTTGTTCTCCAGGAGCTTGCGCAGGGCGAGCTGCTTGGCCTGCGACAACTGCCCGATGCGGTCCTTGAGTTCCATGTTTCCGTCCTTCGTGGGGTGGCGGCGCCGGTGGCGGCCGCAGTGATGCGGGTACCGGGAGCTAGGTGTCCAGCCTGTCGAGGAGACGCTGGACCTCCTCTTCGGACATCTCCTCGATCCGGTCGAGCGCGTCAGTGATCAGTTTGTTCTCGGAGGCGGCGCGTTCGAGACGGTCCGCCACGGTCGCGGCGAGGGTGGCGACCGTGGGACTGCGGAACATCTCATGCAGGCCGAGACCGAGGCCGAAGCGTTCCTTCACGGCGTGCACCACCCGGACGGTGAGCAGGGAGTGCCCCCCGATCTGGAAGAAGTCGTCGTGCCGGCCCACGCGCGGCAGGCCGAGGAGTCCGGCGAAGGTCTCGGCGAGGAAGGTCTCGTCGGGCCCGGTTGGGGCTTCGTACGGCTTGCGCCGCCGGGCGGCCCCGGAGGCGGCCAGCGCCTTGCGGTCGACCTTGCGGTTGGCGGTCTGGGGGAACGCGTCGTGGAAGGCGTAGGCGCGCGGCACCATGTGGGCGGGCAGGAGCCGGGCGGCGAAGGCTTCGAGGTCCGCCTCCGCCACGGGTCGGTGGGCGACGAGATGACCGACCAGGGTGCCGGTGGGACCGAGTGCGACGACCGCGTCGCGCACCGCCGGGTGGCGGCGGAGAGCGTGCTCGATCTCCTCCGGTTCCACGCGGTGCCCGCGCACCTTGAGCTGGAGGTCGGTGCGGCCCAGGTAGACCAGGTCGCCGTCGGGCAGTTGCCGGACCAGGTCACCGGTGCGGTAGACCCGTTCGGACCCGCCGCCGGGCGTCTTCAGGACGGGGAAGCGCCGTTCGGTCTCCTCGGGCCGTCCGAGGTAGCCGAGGGCGACGCCGTCCCCGGCGATGTGCAGTTCGCCCGGCACGCCGGGGGGCGCGGGCCGGTGGCCGACGTCGAGGACGTGGAACCGGGTGTTCTCGACGGGCCTGCCGATCCTGATGGGGCCGGTCGGCCGGACCTTCGAGCGCGCGGACCAGATCGTCGTCTCGGTGGGGCCGTACAGGTTCCACACCTCGGCGCAGCCCACGACGAGCCGGTCGGCCAGGTCCCGGCTGAGGGCCTCGCCGCCGCACCAGGCCCGCAGGTCCGGGTGTCCGGTCCAGCCCGCGTCGACGAGCATCTGCCAGGTCGAAGGGGTCGCCTGCATCACGGTGGCGGCGGAGACGTCCAGGAGGGCGGCGAGCCGCACGGGGTCGGCGACCTCCTCGGCGTCGGCGACGACGACCCGGGCGCCGGCGGCCAGCGGGCCGAGGAGTTCCAGCAGCGCGATGTCGAAGAAGAGGCCGGTGACCGCGACCATCACATCGTCGCCCGCGAGGCCGGGCTCCTTCGCCATCGCCTGGAGCAGGTTGACCAGGCTGCGGTGGCTGACCTCGACGCCCTTGGGCCGGCCGGTCGAGCCGGAGGTGAACAGGACGTAGGCGGGGTCGTCGGGTCCTGCCCCGGCCCCGGCGGGCCGGGGCCCGGCGGCGGCCGGCCGGTCGGCGGGCGGGCCGGTCACGTCCAGGGGGCGGACGCCGTCCGGCAGCCGGGAGGCCAGGTCCGGGCGGGTGAGCGCGTAGCGCATGGACGTGTCCGCGGCCATGTCGGCCAGCCGCTCGGGCGGAAGGTCCGGCGACAGGGGGACGAAGACGGCCCCGGCCCGCAGGGCCGCCAGCACCGCGACGACCATGTCGGGCGAGCGGTCCAGCAGGATGCCGACCCGCGCGCCGCGCCCCGCGGTCGCGGCGATCCGTTCCGCGAGCCCGTCGGCGGCCGTGCGGAGCTGCCCGTAGGTCAGGCTCGTGCCGCGGAAGACCAGCGCGGTGGTGCCGGGGTGCCGCTCCGCCCGGCGGGCGACGAGCTGGTCCGCGCGTGCGTCGGCGTCGTACGGGGCGTCGGTCCGGTTCACCGCCGCGAGCAGTTCCCGGTCCGCGGGTGTCGCCATGGAGGTGCGCGACAGCGGGGTGCGGGGGGCGTCGAGGAGCTGTTCGGTGAGGACGAGCCAGCGTTCGCCCATGGTGCGGACGGTCGTGTCGTCGAACAGCGCCCGGTCGTAGAGGAAGGTGCCCGTCAGTCCGCCGTCGGCTTCCGCCTCGACGTGCAGTTCCAGGTCGAACTGCACGGTGCCGGTGGCGAAGGGCGCCCGCCGGGTGCGGGCGCCGGGCACGATCAGTTCCTCGAACACGTTCTGGTAGGCGAAGAAGGTCTGGAAGAGGGCGTTCCTGCTGGGGTCGCGGTCGGTGGCCAGTCGGCCGACGACCTCTTCGTAGGCGTAGTCCTGGTGGTCCCATGCCTCGGTGCAGACATCGTCAACCCGCCGGAGGAGTTCGGTGAACGCGGGATCGCCGGAGAGGTCCACCCGGGGGATCACGGTGCTGACGAAGCAGCCGGCGGTGCGCTCGAAGGCGGTGTCCAGCCGCCCGCTCACCGGTACGCCGACGGTGATGTCGGTGGCCCCGGTGTAGTGGTGGAGCTGGGCGAGGCGCACGGCGAGCAGCACGGAGAAGAGGGTGGTGGACTCCTCGGCGGCGAGGCGGGTCAGCCGGTCGGTGAGGTCCGGGGGCACGGTGACGTCCACGCGTCCGCCCGCGTGCTCCCGCACGGCCGGGCGGGGGCGGTCGAGTGGGAAGTCCAGTTCGGGCGCGCCGGTCAGGCGGTCCGTCCAGTAGTCGGCGTTGGCCGCCACGGCGGCGGAGCCGGCGCGGGTGCGCTCCCAGTGGACGAAGTCGGGGTAGCCCAGTTCGGGCCGGGGCGGGGTGCGTCCGGCGAGGGCGTCGGAGAGGTCCTGGGTGAGGATGCCCAGGGTGCGCCCGTCGGCGACGAGGTGGTGGACGGTCACGCCCCACAGGTGCTCGTCCTCGGCCGTGCGCAGGAGGGCGGTGCGCAGCAGCGGCCCCTTCTCCAGGTCGAACGGCCGGACGAGTACGGCGCGCATGCGCGCGTCGACCTCCTCGGCCGGTGCGCCGGTGCAGTCGAGGAACGTGCTGTCGGGGGCCGGGTCGGGGTGGGTGAACTGGAGTGGTGCCCCGCCGGTCTCGGAGAAGGTGGCGCGCAGGCCCGGGTGGCGGGCGAGCACCGTCCTCAGGGCGGTGTCCAGGTCCTCGGCGGCGAGGCGTCCGCTGATGCGGTAGGCGAGGGAAAAGGTGTAGCCGGTGCCGCTGGGGTCGAGCCGGCTGAGGAACCACAGGCGGCGCTGCACCCCTGAGACCGGGCCGATGCGGCGGCCGCCGAGGAAGGCGAGGACCTGGGGTTTGTTGTCGCGGAGGAATCGGGTGTCGGGGTCGGCGAGCCTGCCGGAGGGGGAGAGCACGCGCAGGGCCTCTCCGTCCTGCCAGAGCTGGACGCCGTCGCCCACCAGCCGTGCGATGCCGGAGTCGATGCTCATAGGTCCATTTCCTGGTCGGCGGGGCGGTGTGCGGCGGAGGATGCGGCGGGGGCCTCGGTGAGCGCCAGTTCCAGCGTCTGCTTGGCGAGGTCGTGGACACCCTGGGCCCGCAGGACCCGGGAGACGGGCACGTTCACCCGGAGGTCGCGCATCAGCCTGTTGCGCAGTTCCATGGCCATCAGGGAGGTGAGGCCGACGTGTTGCAGCGGCACGTCCCGGTCGAGGGCGTCGGGCTCCATCCGGAGGATCGACGCCAGACAGGTGGCGATGTGCTCGGCGACGGGCTCGACGCTGGCGCCGTCGACGATCGTGCGGCGCAGGGCGTCCGCGCTCTCCTCGGGTGGCGAGGGCGTCTCGGGGCGGGCCGGGCGCGGCGGAGCGGCGGCCGGTTCACGGCGGTCGGGCCGGGGGTCGGCGAGCCAGAAGTGCCGCTGTTGGAACGGGTAGGTGGGCAGGGGAACCGGACGGGCCGTCAGACCCGTGTATGCGGCGGTCCAGTCGACGGCGGTGCCGGCGGTGTGGGCCCGGGCGGCGGAGTGCAGGAAGTCCCGCAGCCGCCCCCGGTCCCGGTGGATCGAGGGGACGACGGCCGCCTCGGAGCGGGCCTCGTCGAAGGTGTCGGCGAGGGCCGTGGCGAGGACCGGGTGGGGGCTGCACTCGACGAACAGGCCGAACCCGTCGGCGAGGAGGGTCCGGGTGGCCTTCTCGAACGCCACGGGGCGGCGAAGGTTCTCGAACCAGTAGCGGGCGTCCAGCGCGCTGCCCGCGACGGCGCGGCCGGTGACCGTGGAGCAGAACGCGGTCGCGCAGTCCCGGGGGCGGATGCCGGCGAGGCTCTCCAGCAGTTCCGCCCGCAGGGTGTCCACGGCGGCGGAGTGCGAGGCGTAGTCGACGTCGATCCGGCGGGCGCGCACCCCGTCCGCGTCGCACGCGGCGAGGAATTCGGCCAAGGCGGCGGCGTCGCCCGACACGACGGTGGAGCCGGGGCTGTTGACCACGGCGATGTCCAAGCGGTCCCCCCACGGCAGCAGCCGCTCCCCCACCTCGGACTCGGCCAGTTGCACGGACCCCATCCCGCCGCGGCCCGCGATCGCCTTCAGTGCCCGGCTGCGCAGCGCGACGATCCTCGCCCCGTCCTCCAGGCTCAGGGCCCCGGCGACGCAGGCGGCGGCGATCTCGCCCTGGGAGTGGCCGACGACCGCGTCCGGGACGACGCCCAGGGAGCGCCACAGCCCGGCGAGGGCGACCATCACGGCGAACAGGGCGGGCTGCACCACGTCCACCCGGCTCAGTTCCGGTGCGCCCTCCTCGCGGGTGAGTACTTCGGTCAGCGACCACCCGGTGTGGGGGGCCAGGGCCCGTTCGCACGCCTCGATGTGCTCGCGGAAGACCGCGGACTCCGCCAGGAGTCCGGCCGCCATACCGAGCCACTGGGATCCCTGGCCGGGGAAGACGAGGGCTGTCCGGTGCTCGCCGCCGACGGCACCCCGCACCACATGGTCGGCCTCGGTCCCGTCGGCTATCGCCCGCAGGCCGCCGAGCAGTTCCTCACGGGTGCCGCCGACGACCACGGCGCGGTGGCGCAGGGTCGCCCGGCCGGTCGCCAGCGACCAGCCCACGTCCACCGGGGTGAGGTCCGGCCGGGCGGCCACGGCGTCCGCCAGTCGGCGGGCCTGGGCGCGCACCGCCGCGTCGGCGGCGGCGGAGAGCGTCCACGCGACCGCCGCGGGGACGACCGCGTCCTCGGTGCCGACGGGTCCGGAAGCCGCCCGATCGGGTGTTGCGGCCGGGTCGGCGGGGGCCTGCTCCAGGACGAGATGAGCGTTGGTGCCGGAGATCCCGAACGCGGACACCGCCGCCCGGCGGGGCCGACCGGTGCCGGGCCACTCCTGCTGCCTGGTCAGCAGCCGGACGCCGCTGTCCGCCCAGTCGACGTGCGGTGTCGGCTCGTCCACGTGCAGGGTCCTGGGCAGCACCCCGTGCCGCAGCGCCATGATCATTTTGATGACGCCGCCGACGCCTGCCGCCGCCTGGGCGTGCCCGATGTTCGACTTCAGGGAGCCGAGCCACAGCGGGGCGGCGTCCCCTCGGCCGCGGCCGTACGCCTCCACCAGGGCCCGGGCCTCGATCGGGTCGCCCAGCGGGGTGCCCGTGCCGTGCGCCTCGACGGCGTCCACGTCGGCGGGGCCGAGCCCGGCGGCGGCCAGCGCCCGCCGGATCAGGCGCTGCTGGGCGAGTCCGTTCGGGGCGGTGAGTCCGTTGGACGCGCCGTCCTGGTTGACGGCCGAACCGCGGATCACCGCGTGGACGCGGCGGCCGTGGCGCCGGGCGTCGGACAGCCGCTCCAGCAGGAGGAGTCCGGCGCCCTCGCTCCAGGCGGTGCCATCGGCGGCGGCGGCGAAGGTCTTGCAGCGGCCGTCCGGGGCCAGGCCGCGCTGGCTGGAGAACTCCAGGAACACCCGGGGGCCGACCATCACGGTCACGCCTCCGGCCAGGGCGAGCGAGCACTCGCCGCTCCGCACCGAGGCGATGCTCTGGTGGAGGGCGACCAGCGAGGAGGAGCAGGCGGTGTCGATGGTGAGGGCGGGCCCCTCCAAGCCGAGCGCGTAGGCGATCCGGCCGGAGGTGACGCTGCCCGCGCAGCCGGTGATCATGAAGCCGTCGTGGTCGCCGGCCGAGGGGTCGGCGCGGGTCCCGTACTCCGTGGCCATGGCGCCGACGAAGACACCGGTGTCGGAGCCGTGCAGGGACTGCGGGTCGATCCCGGCCTGTTCAAGCGTCTCCCAGGCCAGGGTCAGCATCAGCCGCTGCTGCGGGTCCATCGCGGAGGCCTCGCGGGGGCTGATGCCGAACAGCCCCGCGTCGAAACCGGCCACGTCGTCCAGGAAGCCGCCGTGCCTCACATAGCTCCGGCCCCGGGTGCCGGGCTCGGGGTCGTACAGCTCCCCCGGGTCCCAGCCCGGGCGGTCGGGGAATTCGCCGACGGCGTCGGTGCCCTCCGCCACGAGGCGCCAGAGCCCGTCGGGGTCGACGACTCCGCCGGGAAAGCGGCAGGCCATGCCGACGACGGCGATCGGCTCGTCCGAGCCGCCGCGCACGGCGGACCGGGCCGTGCCCTCCGGGAAGGCGCGGGCGACCAGGTGGGCGGCGAGCTGCGCCGGGCTGGGGTGGTCGAAGCCGGCCGTGGCGGGCAGGTCGATCCCGGACGCTTCCGCGACGCGTTTCCCGAGCCGCACCATGGCCAGGGAGTCCAGTCCGCTGTCGCGGAAGGAGCGCTGCGCGTCGGCCGCGGCCCGGCCTCGCAGCGCGGTGACCTCGTCGAGCACGAGGCGCAGGGAGGCACGGGTGCGCTGTCGGGGGCCGAGTGGGGCCAGGCGTGCGCGGAATCCGGTGGACGGGCTCCCGCCGGGGCCACGTGGGGTGTCGATGTCCGCGGTGGTCCGAGGGGCGCGGGCGGTGGCAAGGGCGGACCGGGCGTCGGCCAGCGTGCCGCGGTCGCGGGCCATGGCGCCGACCGCCAGGACGGGCTCGTCGGCGTTTTCGAGGATCTGCTCGATGCCGGAGCACAGTAGCGGGTGCGGGCTCATCTCGACGAACCGGGTGTGGCCGGCCCGGTGCGCCGCACCGATCGCGTCGGCGAACCGGACGGTGTGGCGGACGGTCAGGAACCAGTGGTCCGCGTGCATCGTCGAGGTGTCCAGCGTGGCGCCGGTCAGGGAGGAGTACAGCGGGATGTCCGAGGCCCGGGGCCGGAGGGCGCCGAGCGGCTCCAGCAGGGGCCCGCGTGCCCGTTCGAAGGCCCGGCAGTGGCCCCCGTAGCCGCCCGTGATCAGGGAGCAGCCGACCCCGGCGGCTTTGAGGGAAGCGGCGAACCGCCGCACCGCGTCGGCCTCCCCCGCGACCAGGATCATGCGCGGGGCGTTGACGGCTGCCACTTCGAGCAGGTCGCCCCAGGCGCGGAGCCGGTCCTCCACCTCCGCGAGGGGCAGGAAGACCATCAGCATCAGCGAGTCCCCCGCCGCCGCCCCGGCCGCCCCGCCGAAGAAGATCGCGGCCAGCGCCGCGTCCTCCAGGGACAGGGCGCCGGACGCGTGGGCGGCGGCCACCTCGCCCATGCTGTGCCCGACCACGGCAGCGGGTTCGACACCCTCGGAGCGCCACAGCTCGGTCAGCGCGACCTGGACCCCGAACACAGCGGGGCAGTGGACTTCGGGCCGGGTCATGAGCCCGGGATCGGTCCGCCCCAGCAGGACGTCCCGGAGCGACCAGCCGGTGTGCGGGGCGAGCGCCTCATCGCACCGGCGTATCGCCTCACGGAACGGCCCGGAGGCCTCGATCAGGTCGCGGCCCATGCCGCCCCACTGCGACCCCGCCCCCGAGTAGACCAGGACGGGACGGGAATTGGTGGTGCTGCCGTTCATGCGCTGGGCCCCCTCCGGTGCCGGCAACCTCTGCGCCGAGGCTAGGACGGGGCGGGGCGGCCGGGCTGAGCAACAGGTACTCAACGCACGGTTCCGGGAGGGGCAGCGCCGCGAGGCGAGTGGAGGCGTGGGGCGGTCGGGCGGTCAGAGCCCTGACGAGGTGAAGTGGACGCCGTGCCGGCCGATCACCGCCAGCCGGCCGTCCGGGAGGTGGCGGACGAGGCGGGGCGCGCCGGTCCGGTCGCGGCCGGGGAGGTGACGGGTCGTGGTGCGGCCGGTGCGGGGGTCCGCGACGGTGAGCCGACCGGCTTCGGCGACGGCCAAGCGGCCCTCGGCCGGGTTGTCGTGGGCCGCGAACGCCCGGACGACCGGCGGGGGCTGGGCGGTGCCGGACTCGATCCGGCTCAGCCGCCGCCCGGTCGCGGCCTCCCAGACGCTGACGCTGCCGTCGTCGCCGTCGGTAGTGGCCAGCCAGGTCGCGTCGGGGGCGATCACCGCGCCGGTCACCGCGCCCGCGGTGTCCAGTCGGTGGCGGAGGTGCCCGGTGCCGGCCTCGTGCAGCCGGACTCCGCCTGCCGCACCGCCCGCCGCACCGACGACCAGCCAGCGGCTGTCCGGGGAGATCGCGTGCACGGGCGGTCCCGGGACGCTGGGGCCCCTCCGGCGGCCGTTACCGTACTCCCCGGTGGGCCCGGTGACGGTCACCGCGCGGTCCTCGGCGGGGTGCCAGACCAGCAACGCCCCGCTGTCCTCGCCGCGCAGCGCCACCCAGCTGCTGTCCGGGGCGATGCCGACGACGGCCTGGTGCCGCTCGCGGTCGCCCGTCTCGAACCGTGTCCGCCGCCGGCCGGTGGCCATGTCGTAGACCCAGATCCCCCCGCAGTGGCCGGTGTCGTCGCATCGGGTGACCGCCCAGGTGCCGTCCGGCGCGACGACGATGTCGGGGGTGTCGCTGAGGCCCGCGGTGGTGTACCAGGTGTGGCGCGGGCGACCGGTGGCGGAGTCCCACACATCGAGGTGCGCCCCGTGATCCGGGTCGTCGGCCGTGCCGATCACCACGGCCGCGGTCGGGGCCGGGACCAGCGCGTCGACGAATGTGCCGGGGTTCCGCCAGAGGACTGCGCCGGTCCGCGGGTCGCGGAGGGTGAGGTGCTGGTCGGCGACGGCGAGCCAGGTGCCGTCCGGTGCGCTCAGCAGACGGGGCGGCTCCCCTACCGGTTCGGCATCGGACTGCCAGCGCAGTCCGCCCGTGGCCGTGTCCCACGCCCGCACGGTCGACCGGTCGGCCGACGCGGCCCAGGTGCCGTCGGGCGAGAGCAGGAACCGCGGGGCGGGCCGCGATGGTTCGCCGTCGCCGGTCGCACCGGACCGGTCGGCTGCCGCCGGTGGAGGGGTCGCCCACCAGGTCACGCCGGCCGGTTCTTCCGTGTGTTCCTCGGTGTGTGCCACGCCACCCACTTCTTTCGGAGGAACGAGAACGACCGGTCGGAAGTCGCACGATAGGCCGAGGTGCCCGGGTGTGGGCGGGCGCCCGGGGCGGCATCGCGGCGGGAGCCGCGGATTCGAGTAGCGCGTACTCAATCCCCTGTGCGGGCCGTCTTTCTATGTTCCAGTCGTCCGGATATCAGAAGCTCACGAACAATTGGGAGAATCCATGAACATCCCGTTCGACCTTGACGCCGAGGTTGACGAGACCATCGAGGCGGCCGCCGTGGAGGCCGCTCTCAACCCCAACCACAACGAGATGT